>JBDLIF010000001.1:0-36483 GCA_039714955.1 Pseudomonadota bacterium
AGGCCATCCGCGAGATCCTGCGCGAGGGGGTCACCGATCAACTCATCCGCGACCTGCAACCCATCATCACATCCGCGGTTGAAACCGCTGTCACCCAGGTAACGCAACAGGCCAGGCAGCTACTGCTCGACGAGTTGAACGGATCGCTGGAAAACCATATCCGCTCACTGATCGCATCAGCGGTGGAGAGAGAGTTCATGACCAAGGAGTGATCCGCATGACGCAGATCTTCCTGAATAGGCAGCTATTCAGCATTGTCATAAACCTGAAAGTAGTTTGTTATTGCTGCTTAATAAATATGCTGAATAGTTAGCAGCAATAAACGGCGGCATTCCAGAAACACCCCGGGAAAGGGTGTTTCTGGACATTGAAGGGCAAAAAAGGCCTATCTGTCTCTACCCACACCACTACCAACGATCCGGCAGATAGGATCTCTTCTACAACTTACCCGGTCACTGCAGTCGATACGTCCATCCCCATCGTTGTCCAGGCCGTCATCGCAGATCTCTATATTGGTCGAGGTGCTTCTACCCCCGCCACCGCCACCGCCGCCGGTCCGGCAGGCAGGATCTTTCCGGCAGTCCAGCCGGTCACTGCAATCGACCAGTCCGTCACCATCGTTATCTATGTCATCATCGCAGATCTCGCTGCTTGGAGGTGGAGGCTCCACCTGCCCGTCGGCCAGCAGATAGACATCCTTATCACCATTGGTGTCCTCTGGTACCAGGACGTTGTAGCCGCTGACAACCATCGCCTCTCCCGCATGCGTCAGCGCCGAAAACTGCATATAACTATCAACCAGTTTGGCTACGCCTGTTTCGTCGATCTCTACACTATAGATATCGTCGGTGCCACTGGTAAAGGATACGGTCGTACCGTCGTCGCTGATTGCGGGGCGGTTGCCACCACTGTCCAGATAGCTGGACAGATTGACCGTCTCCCCGCTTCCAAGATAATGGACGAATACATCCCAGATGTAACCATTCTGATCTGAGTCCCCCAGATTGGTCGCGCCGCTGGCGAAGACGATGCGCCCACCCAAACCATCGATCACCGGATTGGAGGAGTTTCCATTGGCCTCGCCACCATCGCTGGCCACACTGACCCTTTGCATAGCACCGGTTTCACGCTGCCACAGATAGATATCCGCGACGCCGTTGTTGTCCTCCACACCGAGATTGTCGGCCTCTGAGGTAAACGCCACGTACTGCCCATCGGCACTGATCGAAGGGGTCGAGCTCTTACCATTCGCCAGATCGCCGTTAGGCGCGATACTGATGATCTCGGTGGTTCCCTGACTCCGGTCGTATAAAAACACATCCAGGGTGTCGGGCAGATCGCCAGCGAACAGGTTATCCGCAAAAGAGGCGAACGCCACGTAACGCCCGTCCGCACTGATGGTTGGATGGCTGCTGAACCAATAGGATTCACAGCCATTACAGGTATCGGGCCAGCCACAGGAGCAGGTTGCGTTACCGGTCAGGCTCACCCGTTCCAGACCACCATCGGAATAGACGAAGATATCCGTCGAGCCATTGGTGTCATCCGCTACCAGATAGCCATTGTTGGATCTGAAGGCGATGAACCTGCCGTCAGGGGTGATCGCTGCCTCCCCCTCCACGGACGAGCCACCATCACAGGTGATCATGCTGGTTGTGGCGGTGTCCCGATCGCGTAGAAAAATGTTCCAGCCGATGGTGTTGCAGGCCTCGCCATCATCGGTCAGGTTCTCCGCCAGAGAGGAGAAGGCGACAAAACGCCCATCCGCACTGACGGCCTCGTCACGGATCTCACTGGCGGAATAATATTCTGAGCTGGTGCCCGACTGACCATCGATCCCGATACTGATCAATTCCGCCGTATTCGCGGCGGAAGCAGTCCCCAGCGACAGGAGTGTGCCTGCCGCGGCGACCAGGGTAAAACGAAAAACAGCTAGCCAGCTTGGTGGATATTTATTATTTAATGATTTTTTCATGACAACGACCCTCGTATTTGAACGATCTGGGATAACATCTGCTCTACGACTGCGGAGTAGTCAGTGGCTTTTGGGGCCTAGCACGAACCACACGGGGAGCACGGGTGTTCATTCCAGAACTCTGAGTGACCCTATCTGCTAACAGGACGCTTAAATCGATGGCCGCTATTTCTTATTGGCTCGTCCATCACGGCGATCAGAAAAGTATTGACAGGGACCTATCACCCCTATGGAATATCAGAATATTCATCTATTAAAAACCGGTCAAGCGCTAAACTTGACCTAACGCAATGGAGATAGAAAAAAAATCACGAATAGCTTAAAAAAAATCCCAAGCCATAGGACTTCTGCTGGTAAATCATAGGGTTATGACTGATGCTGGTGAGGGCAATCCAGGTGAAGAGAAAAAATATTCTCCATGCTAGATGTCAATATTACTGCAACCCGATTGAGTACTTGGAATTCGCTTGCATGGCATCAGAGGGGGGGAGATCCCAAGGTCTCGTTGACCTGCGGATCATGATCCTCAGGCCATCCTCGAGGTCCTGGGCGAGGTAGTCGCCAATCAACTGATCCGTCACAGAGATCTTCCTGAACAGTTGACGACAAGCGACGGCAGCGTTCCAGAAACACCCCGGGAGAGGGTGTTTCTGGAGAGTAAAGGTCAAAAAAGGCCTATTTTTTCTTGCCCCCACCAGTGGTCCGACAGGCAGAATCTTTCCGGCAGTCCAGCCGGTCACTGCAATCGACAAGTCCGTCACCATCGTTGTCTATGTTGTCATCACAGATCTCGATGCCTGGTGGTGGCGGTTCCACCTGCCCGTCGTCAACCAGCAGGTAGACATCCTTATCACTATTGGTGTCCTCCGGGAGCAGGCTGTTGTAGCCACTGACAGCCATCGCTTCGCCCGCATGGCTGAGGGCTGAATATTGCATGTTCGTCACCACCAGATTGGCTGCACCTGTCCCATCAATTTTCACCCGATAGATGTCATCGCTGCTGGTGAAGGAGACGGTAGTGCCATCGTCACTGATAGCCGGGCGGGCACCACCACTCTCCATATTGGCGGATAACATGACGGTTTCTCCACTGGTGCGGTCATGCATGAAGACATCCGTGTAGTAACCATTCACATCCGGCGTAGCCAGATTGGTCGCACCTGAGGTGAAGACAATACGCCCGGCCATGGCATCAATCACCGGGTCGGCGGAGAAGCCGTTGGCTTCACTGCCGTCACTGGACAGGCTCACCCGCTGGATGACACCAGTCTGACGCTCCCAGAGATAGATATCCTGTACACCGTTGCCATCATCCACGCCGAGATCGTCAGCCTTCGAGGTAAACGCCACGTACTCACCATCAGCGCTGATCGAAGGTTCCCAGCTGTCGCCATTTGCCTTAGCTCCGCCAGGGGTGACACTGATCATCTCGGTGGTACCCAGCTCGCGGTCATGTAAGAAAACATCCAGGGTGTCGGGCAGGTCACCATCGAAAAAATCCACCGCATAAGAGGCAAATGCCACATAACGTCCATCCGCGCTGATCGTTGGATGACTGCAGTAGGTGAAGTATTCGCAATAACAGAAATCGGGCCAGCCGCAGGGACAACCCGAACCTTGTGATCCGTCACTCGCCAGGCTCACCCGTTCCAGTCCATTGGCAGAATAGACGAAGATATCCGCCGAGCCATTGGTGTCATTCTCGACCAGATTCCCATTGGTGGACATGAAGGCGATGGCGGTACCATCAGGGGTAATTGCGGCCTCCCCCTGAACCGATGAGCCGCTGAATAGATTGGGGGTACAGGTGAGCATGTTGGTTGTGGCATTATCCCGATCACGTAGATAAACGTTCCAACTGCTGGTATTGCACTCGTCGCCCGGCTCGATCAGATTTTCCGCTGTAGAGGAAAACGCCACAAAACGGCCATCGGCACTGACGGCCTCGGCACGAATCTCGTTGAATGTATAATAAGATGAGCTACTGCCCGCCTGACCATCGATCCCGATACTGATCAATTCCGCGGTATCCGCCGCGGAAATGGTCCCCAATGGCAAGAGTGCGCCAGCGGCGGCAACTACTGTAAAACGAAAAATAGCTAGCCAAGTCCGTCGATTGTTCTTGTCCGATGATTTTTTCATGAAAGCTTCCCTCGCAATTGAACGATCTGGGATGACATCTGCTCTAGGACTGCGGAGTAGTCAGTGGCTTTTAGGGTCGAGCACGAACCACACGGGGAGCACAGGTGTTCATCCCAGAACTATGAGTGCCCCTATCTGTTAACAAGACGTTTAGATCGATGGATGCTGATTCTTATTGGCCCGTCCATCACGGCGATCATAAAAGTATTGACAGGGACCTATCACCCCTATGGAATATCAGAATATTTATCTATTTAAATCCGGTCAAGCACCAAACTTGACCTGCCGCAATTGAGATAGAAAAAAATCTCACGAATAGCTTGAAATAATCCCGGGGCACAAGATTTCTGCTAATAAATCATAGGGATATACCTGATGTTGGCGAGGGCAATCCAGAGAAAAGAAAAAATCTTCAGCATGCTAGATGTCAATATTGTTGCAACCCAATTGAGTGCTTGGAATTCGCTTGCATGGCATCAGAGAAAAGCAACGTCTTTTATTTGGCTAGTGTTGCTGTTCTGTCCGTTCGAACTGCTATCGACGGAGATCAAAACCAACGCCTGTCTCTCCTGTCATCCCTATCCGGCGAGCGACTTCTCTCCCCTACATGGCTTCGCTTATGCATCTTGTGCCATTTGTCATGCAGGTGAAGAACAGGCCACTGAGCTGCCTCAGGCCCATGCCGGTCTCATCGCCAGGCCGGGGGATCTCAACAAGGACCGTAGCATCTGCGCGAACTGTCATCCCCGCCAAACCGGGAATGTCCTGAACAGCCTGATGAATACGGGCAAGGGCCTGGTGAAAAAAACCAGACAGGCATTGGGCGAGCAGGCGCATCCCCAGATCCACGCCGGCCTGGAGTCGCTGGGCGACTCTCCCGCCGACAGTATGCTGAGAAAGCTCTGCGCCAGCTGCCATCTGGCCCATGCCGCGGCGAAACCGGCGGCGGATGTCACCCTCGCCAGGGGCGGCGGCTGCTCCGCCTGCCATATCAACCAGCGGGCGCAAGGGCGTCATCCCCGCTTGAGCGCGAAGGTGGAGGACGGGCGCTGCTTCGGTTGCCACTCCCGCTCGGGCCGTATCTCACTGAACTATGTGGGCCTGGCGGAGGCGGAAGCCGATTCGAGGCAAGATCCGGCTGGTTTGATGCAACTCCCGGATGGCCGCACGGTGGCCAAGCTCACTAACGATATCCATCACCAGGCGGGTATGAGCTGTATCGATTGCCACACCTCCACCGGCATCATGGGTGGCGCGGACAACAGCGGATTCAAGCAACAGGCGGTGGATATCAGCTGCAGCGATTGCCATTCCGCTGCAACAAAGCGGACTGACCGAAACAACTGGCCCGAAGCGTATGCGCAAATGCAACGCTACCTTGATCAGTCGGCAGACAGAATGGTGCCGCTCACTCAGCGTCATGGGACCCCCCTGTGGCACATCGAAATCCAGCCCGATGGCAGCCGCTTGCTGCATCCCAAGCTGGGTGGTGCCGCCTTGCCGATCCCAGACTATAAAGGCGATGCCCCCCCCCATGCCGGGGAGCATGCGCGTCTGGCCTGCTCCGCCTGCCACAGCCAGTGGGCCCCCCAGTGCTATGGCTGCCACAGTGAATACGATCCAGCCGGCAGGCAGTGGGACCATCTGAAGCAGCGGGAGACGGCGGGGCGCTGGCGCGAGACCCGCTGGGATGTTCGCGCGGAACTGCCAGCCCTGGGGGTGGATGGGCATAATCTCATTCGCCCGGTCACGCCGGGGATGATCATGCGGATTGAACATCCGGATCTTGACGGCCCATTGTTCAGACGTCTGTTTGCCATCAGTGAACCCCATACCACCGGCCCTGCCCGTTCATGCGACTCCTGTCATCGCTCTTCTCAGGCGCTGTCCCTTGGCAATGGGAGGTTACACAAAACCAATGGAAAGTGGACTTTTCAGCCGGCAAAGAAAAACCTGGCTGATGGACTGCCTGCCGACGCCTGGACCTCGCTGGATGGAAAGCTGCAAGGCGCGGCCACCGATGGTGAGAGCCGTCCCTTCAATCAGGACGAGATGGTGCGGATTCTAAACGCCGATATCTCCAGATAACTTCCCTTGCGCCTGAACTGGTGGCAATGGCCAGCGGGATAATCTGTTGGCAAGTGGGCTCATTGCGAGCCCACTTGGTTTGAGGTGAGGGCTTATGGGATCTTACCCTCTTCCATCAATCATGATGACGGCTCAATCATCACCGGCAGCTTCTTTGTTGCCCCAGGCTCCACTGGCTTTATTGAATTCGCTGTTTTCATTCTCCTCACCATCTTCCTCATCATCAGGGATGGGGCTGAGGCTCTCCCCTCCCCCTTCACCGTAGCCTCTCGGATTTTCGTATGCACCTGCAGTGACGCCTTCTGAGCCTTTATGACTCGAACCGCCGCCCTTGTGACCGCCTGCCGCGAATGATAAAGATGATGCCAACACAAACATGATAACCGACGCTACTAGAAGGAACTTTTTCATGATCCTATCTCCATTGATATTATTTTTAAAGGGATGAAAAGATATACTCTTTCAATAAGTCTCTAGGGGTTAATCACCTCCTTATTCAACGATAAGTGACAGCCATACACACTATGCATGTGAGTTGCCATGTCATTTGAAAAACGCTGCGCTCATACGGCAGCGGATACAGAGCAGCCGTAACTTACATAGTTTGTCAAAGATCTAAGGCGAAAGGGGTAGTGTTGTGATACCCCGCTTCGCGTCACGAGGTCGGAGACAGGCTACTGTAAAGTCACAAACTGCGGGGACTAGAGTCAACGAACTCAATAGCGACACCGGCATGAAAACCGGCGTCATGGCACTATCGGGTACTGCGTTGCCCAAAAAGACAGGAATTATTTTCGGACGCCAAAAGTCTAGTATGAAGTTATTGTACCGTCAATCAGATTTAATGATTTTTTGTGATTCAGATCAAAGAGTGTTAATTAGGTCCAACTCATACCAAGGCAACAGATACCGGGTGAGCTATTCGTGGAATTGACCTGACTCTAGAACCAGGATTCAGGAATGATCAAGACATCTCCTGGTAACATTTTGGCATTGGCTCGAATATCACCATCTCTGATAAGATCATCCAGATAGACGCGAAACTGTTCTGTTTTTCCATCTGTTTTTCTTACGATACTGGCCTTGTTTCCCGCCGCAAATTCCGTGAGCCCACCGACAGCAATGACCACGTCAAGCAGTGTCATACCTTCTCGGAATGGTATGGCTTTAGGTTGAGTTGCTTGCCCAACAACACGAACCTGATCATTATATTGCCCAAAAAAGCTGCTGATACTGACCGTCACTGTTGGATTTTTTATGTACTTGGACAACGCTCTTTCCAGACTTCTCGCCAGCTCCGTTGGCGTCTTACCGCTGGCCTGCAAATCCTCCACCAGAGGTGTTGATATGAGTCCATCCGGGCGTACCGCAACCTGTGTCGACAACTCCTTATCACCCCAGACAAATACATTTAGTTGGTCTCCAGGTCCAATTAAATATTTTTGAATTTGGCCTTGTGAATCGATACCCTGGCCCTGCTCTGAATAGATGGTTTTTGCGCTAGAGCAACCTGTAACGATCAAAGCGGTTGATATCAGTACAATAAAACATGAGCTAAACTTCTTTAGAGCATTATGATTCAGCATTATATTCCCCTTGAGCAAAAATATTTCTATTCCCTGACTTAATGGTTAATTTGGCAATCACTACAGTCAGCACTATCGATTAGACTATTTCAAATCATATTTATGGATAAGATCGTATAGTGTTGGTCTGCTGACTCCAAGTAATGCTGCTGCCTTGGAAACATTTCCTCTAACATGATTCAGCGCTCTCAGAATAGCGGTTGCTTCACCCTTTTCACGTACTTCACGCAGATTCAGGGGCATACCATCTCCCTCAACATTGTTTAACTGGAGTTCATCCACGGTGATCTGTGCTCCATCGGCCATAACCATTGCACGCTTGATCTTGTTTTCAAGCTCTCTAACATTTCCCGGCCAAGAATAATCTTCGATTGCCTGTAATGCGGATTTAGTGAATCCAATAACCTTACGAGTCCCCTTGGTAGAATATTTCTCAAGAAAGGCCCAAGCAAGCAATACCGCATCGCCGACACGGTTCCTGAGTGCGGGAATATGTATAGTCACCTCGCTGATCCGATAAAAGAGATCCTGACGAAAACCCCCCGATTCGATCATTTTATCCAGATTCTGGTGGGTGGCGCATACAACCCTGACATCGACGGGAATCTCTGTTCGACCTCCAATGCGTTCAATGACCCTCTCTTGTAAAAAACGCAATAACTTAGCCTGAAGACTCATGGGCATATCGCCAATCTCATCGAGAAACAGGGTCCCGCCATCAGCTGATTCAATCTTCCCAATTGTCCGCTTATTTGCCCCGGTAAAAGCACCCTTCTCATACCCGAACAACTCGCTTTCAAGCAGTGTCTCTGGAATTGATGCGCAATTGATCGCAATGAATGGTTTATCGTTTCTCTCACCGAGCATATGAACAGCACGTGTAAGAATCTCTTTGCCCGTGCCACTTTCTCCCAGCAGAAGAACTGATATATCGGTGGGACTGACTTTCTCGATAACCCTGCATACCTCCAACATTTCAGGACTGTTTGCCACCAACCCATCCAAGGGGGATCTTCTTTGTTGATTGACCAGTGCCCTATTCTCTTCTTCCAGATGATATAAATTATATGCACGGTCGATAATCACCTTCAGCACATCTGGATCAATTGGCTTTTGATAAAAATCGTAAGCACCTAGTTCCACGGCATTCAGGGCATTTTCACGATCGTCATTGCCGGTAACCACGATCACTTTCGTTTTTGGTGACAGATCCAGGATTTCCTGCAAGGTTGCCATTCCCTCGCTCACATTCGCGGGATCGGGTGGCAGCCCTAGATCAAGCGTGACAACAGGGGCCTCCGTGCGTCGTAACAGTGAAATTGCGTCATTCCTGTCACCGGCTATCTGGACATCATAGTCGTCAAAACACCATTTAAGCTGACTTTGCAGACCTGGATCGTCCTCGACTACGACAAGTGTCCTCAATTGAGACGATTCATTACTCAATGCTGCACCTCGAATTCTTGGATTGAATTGGTATGAAGATGTTGACCGGAAGACATCATAACAGGGACCCTTAAAATAAAGCTTGTTCCCCTCTCTATCTCGCTCAGCACCTCTACATTGCCGCCTAAACTACGAATGAATTCGCGGCTTTCATAAACGCCTATACCCATACCCGCGTTTCCTTTTGTCGTTTCAAATGGTTGAAACAGCCTTTCTTGGATAAATTCCTGATCCATACCAACTCCATTATCCTCGATCACTATTTCAGCCATGCCCTTTTGCTGACTCAACCTGATCTTGACATAGCCAGTATCGGATGTGGCCTCCTGAGCATTCTTTATGATGTGACCAATGACATCGGTAAACCGATCCCTATCCGCTGCAATCTGTAAACCATCTGTCTCAAGAAACAAAACAGGCCTGGGCTCAAAGTGAGTGTGTTGCTCGACAGCTTGACGCAACGCATCAGTGATCAGGAACATCGTACCTTCGCTTTTCTCAAATCTTCCCTTACGTAGCTGGGCCAATAGACGCCCCAATTTTTTTGCTGCGTTATCGACCGTATTGATCGCATCTTCCATAAATGCCGGATTGTTCCTATGTCGCTCAGCATTCTTGACCAGCAACTCCAGCTGCGCCAAGAGATTTTTCAGATCATGCACGACAAACGCCGAAAGTCGGTTAAAGGCCTCAAACTGGTTTGCTCTGGCCAATGCCTCTGACGCGGTCATTAATGCCAGGTAGCTACCCGCCTGCTGCGCCGCGGTCTTTAACAGATCCCGATCCTCCCAGTTTATTTGTCTTGGAGCCCTTGGCTCCTTAAGAACGATAAAACCAATCAAATTGGCGTGATGCTTGATCGGTAATAATAGCCATATCAGTTCAAAGTTAGTAAGGCCTTGGGGTAACTCAAGATTGTCGTACACCCTTGGTGACTCACTTAATTCCTGAAAATCGATAACCCAGTCTCTATCTAGAAAAAAATTAATCAGCGAACTATTGGCATCGATCATCGTATTAAACCTAGGCATCCGCCAGCTGCTGACACAGGAATATTTCCCTGAGCCATCAAGCATCCAGAGTGCTCCACCACATGAATCGACCAGATCGGCCATTGCCTTAATCACTCGTTCCCTGATTTGTGCTCCAGGTTCTCCACTGGATAGCGTATCAATTATTCTTAGCCATTCATCACGGTAATCATACTTATAATCAAAGAAATGTTTATTTACGAAAACCTTGATTCGAGAGCGTATCTGCCCCGAAAAAAGAACCATTATCAGGAACACAATCGCCATGAAGAGAAAGATTGCTTGTACGGCTTTACCCCAGGTACCTCCGTACAGGCGGATATAGTATCCAACACCTGATGTGACAAGTAGATAGAAACCTGCGCCCAAAAGGGTCGTAGTGTGAAATACCACACGTCGAGAAACAAACAAACTTAAGGACCAATTTGGGTTTCTCACCGCGGCAACAACCAGCAGTGGAACCGCCAATATGCTGATAAAGCCCCTCGCTTCCCATAGAGAACCATCAATCTGGCGGTATAAAAGTCCATCCGCATAGAGGAAAAAGTCGTAGACGAACAGGGAGCCAATCCCCAGGTAGAGATATTTCACTGCCCAGCGTGTTTCCTGACGAGTGTTTCTGAATAGCTGTTCAATCAAGGCCAGGCCGACGATCGAGAATCCAAGATGTCCAATGAGAAGATGGAGATTGGCGATTTCTGACCAGACAGGATTGAAACTGGGGAGGCCTCTCAGAATATGTAGGAAGGGGAGCAAGAGTGTTAGGCCCAACACAACAGAAGGTAGATATCGAAAAAATCCGCGCTCAACTCCGCCCGCTTGTCTCAAATCCTTTAGCAGTCGGAGCAGGAAAACAAACCAGGCAACATTCTTTCCTGCCTCGAAGAGCTGATATACAAGGGCCGTTACCCGATTTTCCTCTAGCTGCAAGAAGACGGAGGCTACGGCCCAAGAGCAGGTCACCAGTACCGCCGTTACCAGATAGGCCCCTTCGATTCTGCCGCGCCAGTTGGTCAACAACAGCACGCTCAGGAGGAAATACATTAAAGCCGCGAAGGAATAGCCAAGTACTCCAATACCCACCTAAAGACCCTCAATAGATAACAGGGATGATATCAAACCGGAACACCCTCTAAACGTGAAGATTTAAATGACTGACAAATTATGGAATTTGGGCAGTGCAGTCCAATTAACAGGAGAACAACCATGCTGGATGTTTTAGATTAGGTAATCATTGTAAGTCACTGAATAACGATACAAACCTAGCCTTTTTATATCCACTATAGATATACTATAGTGAATTCCTGTTCGATATTCACCCAAAAATCAGGAATCCAAGTTATTATGGTTTGTTAAACAATCCTCTTTGTTAAAATTTTTACGTTTTGTGATAAAGAACCTGATTACCTGAGATATGCTATTTTGTCATCCAATTAAATCCATATTAGATACTCCTATGCATCACCCTATTTCAAATAAACAACCTGCCGTCAGTCAAGCCATGAAGGATAGTAAAGGATTCACCCTCATCGAAGTCATGGTCGTGGTGGTAATCCTGAGTATCTTGGCCGCTATTGTAGTGCCTAAGATTATGGACAGGCCAGAACAGGCCCGGGTTACCAAGGCAAAAAACGACATTCGGGCCCTGGAGGCCGCGCTCAATCTCTATCGGCTCGATAACATGTTCTATCCGTCCACTGACCAGGGGCTTGAGGCACTCGTAACCGAACCCACGGATACGCCAGAGCCCAAAAACTGGAAGGAAGGTGGATACATCGACCGACTACCCTCAGATCCCTGGGGTAATCCCTACCTCTATCTGAACCCCGGTGCACAGGGGGCAATTGATATCTACTCCACTGGCCTGGACCCACAATCAGAAGAGGATGATCTAGGTAACTGGAATCTGCAGTAGTTCGCTGAAATGCGACAAACCCACAGCGGTTTACTGCTTCCACGCCGTGCTTCGGCCTTCACAATGATCGAGGTGCTGGTGGTCATCCTGATCATCGGCATTATCATCAATTTTGTCGTCGTTACGGTGGGACACAAAAACCCGTTGGATGAGCTGAAGGCTGAAGCGAGACGCTTTTCCTCTCTTCTCGAGCTGGCCTCGGAAGAAGCCCTGCTCCGCTCCGAGCTGATTGGGGTTAGCGTGAAGGAGGACGCTTATCTCTTCGTTGTCCTGGATGAGGAGAGTTGGATGCCTATTCAGGAGACAGTGTTTCGCGAGCGAACATTACCAGCCAGCTTTCGGCTTAAAATCCTTACCGAACAACCCATGGATGATCAGTCCGATTCAGAGACACTGATACCGGACATCATACTCCTGCCAAGCGGAGAGATAACACCCTTCGAAGTAAAGGTTTCGTCCGATTTGAGTGAAGACTTTTTTCGCATCAGTGGCGCTGAAACAGGTACCCTGCAGCTGGATCATGTCTCTCCATACGAATAATCTCCCCATCGCTGCGCAAAGATTCAACCAGGGATTTACCCTATTGGAAGTCCTAGTTGCCCTTGTGATTCTTGCCATTGCCCTGGCATCCATCATAAAGGTCGCCGCTAATCAATCACTCAATACAGAGCACCTGCGAAACAAAACATTGGCGCACTGGGTAGCCATGAATCAGATAACTCAGCTTCATGTTACTCAAGAGTGGCCCCCCACCGGAGACAAACAGGGTACTGAAGAGATGGGACTGCACGAGTGGTATTGGCGGCGTGTCATAGCGAATACACCGGACGAACGGGTACGTAGAATCCAAATCAGTGTGTTTCGTGAGCAGGATGATGAATCACCGGTAACTCGACTCGTCAGCTTCCTTGCCCAGCCTAAATAAGTGCTATCCCGGCGTATGGCCCCCATTAAGCAGACAACCCGCCACCAGGGATTTACCCTGTTGGAACTCCTGATTGCAATCACCGTCTTTTCTATTCTCTCCACCATCACCTACAGTGGTTTGAAGGCAGTCCTGGATACGGAGGAGCGTACCCGTGATCACATTCACCGTCTATCACAGCTGCAAATCGGCCTGAACCTGATGCAGCGGGATATTGAGCAGGCTGTAACCAGGGAGATTCGTGATGAATTTGGTGACAGCCTACCCGCCATACGAAGCGGCGGCATTTCCAGCACGCTGCTGGAACTGACCCGTAATGGCTACCCCAACCCGATGAACCTGCAACGCAGTGGTCTACAACGTGTCGCCTACCAGCTGGAGGAGGATGCTCTCTATCGGATCACCTGGCCATCACTCGACCGGGCGCAGGACAGCAGTCCCAGGAGGAGTCGCCTTTTCGCCGATATCCAGAACGTTGAGCTGATCTACTATGATCAACAGATGAAACGCCAGCAAACCTGGCCAGCTGTGAGCACGGAAGGAGATAATCCGCAATACCCGCTTCCCAAGGCGATAGAACTCACATTGGAATTTGAGGGCATGGGCAAAATACGGCGTCTGTTCCGTGTGGCGGAGGCGCCAGCAACAAGTCAGGACGGTGATGCCAAAACCCAATAGACCCATGCGGACACAATCCGGAGTCGCGCTGATCACTGCCGTCATGGTCGTCGCCATGGCCTCCATCGCAGCGCTTGCCATGACCCAAACCCTGCAGCTGAGCATACACCGGACCAGCAATATTCTCATGGCCGATCAGCGCTATCTTTATACCCTTGGCAGCGAAGCCTGGGCACGCGGCCAGCTGATTCGGGACCTGGCGAGTGATAACCCGTACGATGGTCTGGATGAGGACTGGGCCAAGGAATTACCGCTCACCACAGTCGAAGAAGGTCAAGTCTATGCTAAGACATCGGATTTGCAGGGACTTTTCAACTTGAACAATCTCTACCTGGAGGAACAGAGTGAGCAGGAAACCTCAGACAGCCTGAAACAGCAGTTAGCGGTTTTTCAACGGCTTCTATCGCTGCTGGAGCTGAACGAAGGCATTGCACAGGCAACGGCCGATTGGTTGGATCCAGATATTCAACCGCTATATCCAGATGGTGCCGAGGACAATGAATACCTGGGCCAGACCCCGGCATACCGTACGGCCAATACCCGCATGGCGGACCCAACGGAATTGCGGCTGATAAACGGAGTGACATCAGAAACCTATGAAAAAATAAGCCCTTATATCACCACACTGCCTGAATCCACTGGAGTAAACGTGAATACCGCCAGCGCTATACTGCTGCGTGCCTTGATTCAGCCCCTGGATGAATCCAATGTGGAGATGCTCATCAACGAACGAAAGGAGAACCCTTTCAAGGATACAAAGGCATTTATGGATAGACTCAATGAGCTTTTAAGTGATAATGAAAAAGCATCTATAACAAACCTGGAACCCATGATCTCTGTATCCAGCAACTATTTTCAACTGGAGACTGCTGTTCAAATGGACAATGCAACCCAGAGACTTGTCAGCCTGTTATACAAGAGCAGTCAGGGCGTCAGCACCCTGTCGAGAAGACTTGGAAGTTACTAGATGTCAGACACAATCCTTATCTACCTGGAAGACCTCGCAAACGATCGGGTCAGTTGGCAGCCAATTGGCAAAAAGCCTTCACCGCTGAGCCCCAGAGGCACGGGTACGCTCGCCCAGGCCGCGGAAAAAATCAGGGGTTGGCGTCTTGTGCTAGCTGCCCCATCAAGTGCAATCCTGCTTACTCAAGTCGCTATCCCCTCGAAAAACAGACAGCGCCTGATTCAGGCCATCCCTTTTACCCTGGAGAACGATTTAACTGAAGAGATCGATCGGCTCCACTTTGCACCAGACCTGCAATCGGATCAGGGCAGTACACCTGTCGCAGTGGTTTCCCGGAATCGCCTCGAGGAGTGGCTGGAACACTTCAACAGCCATAAACTCCGACCTCTAGCCCTCTATCCGGAACTGCTCTGTCTGCCTCTGACAAGTGGACATTGGAGCGTCTATCTAGAAAATGAGAAAGCGCTGGTTCGGACAGGCAAGAACAGTGGATTTGTGGCAGACAGAGACAATCTTCCTCTGCTGCTCAGGACTGCCGAGGCCGAGGCAGCCGCTCCACCTGAACATCTGGACCTGATCATCGATCCCGCTCTCGACAAAGAAACAGCCGTAGCACCCATCAAACAGCTTGAATATAGCTACTCTGAGCTGGCATACAACGGTGACCTAACCCACCTGCTGGCAGAAAACCTGGATGAGAAACAATCACTCAACATTCTGCAGGGAGACTATAAACAGGTCGATACTAAGGCGGTCCAGTGGCGCCGCTGGCTGCCCGCGGCAGCACTTTTTACTCTCTTGATCGGCCTTCAGGCTATCAGCACCATCCTCGACTATTCCCACTACAAACAGCAAAGCGTTGACCTTGCCAGCGAGATCGAACAGGTCTTCAGGGGGGCCTTTCCTGACACAAAACGCATCGTCGACCCGCGGGTGCAAATGGAACAGCAACTTAAATTATTAAGAAAAGACAAGGGGGGCGAGCAGGCCAATTTTCTGGCCATGCTGGATTCCCCAGCGGCCGCCATCATGAAGATGCCGGGCAACCGCGTGGAAAGCATCAATTTTCGAGATAACCAGCTTGACCTAAAGCTGACGCTCAAGGAACTGCAAACCCTGGAAAACCTGAAAAAGAAGATAGAGGCAGGGGGGCTGTCTGTTGAGATACGTTCCGCCAATGCCACGGGAAACCAGGTTACCTCCCATCTCAGAATCAGAAGAGGCGGCATATGAAGCAGTGGTGGCTCTCCAGATCCCCTCAGGATAAGCTGGCTCTAATGGTCGGCCTCACGGCCGTTACCCTGCTGTTGCTCTATCTTTTACTCTGGCTTCCGTTCCAAAAACAGGTCGAGAAGAAGCGGTTACAGGTTCAGAATCAACGGTCTACCCTGAGCTGGATGAAGCAGAGTGCCGCGGAGGTCAACGCCCTGAAGGGAAAGTTGCCAGTAACGAGCAACGCCACCAGTAACCAAGCCCTGCTGACGCTCGTTGACAAAACCGCGAAACAGAACCAGTTGAGGAAGTTTATCCAGCGACTGAAACCGCAAGGCAGTGATGCTGTTCAGTTATGGATTGAACAGGTCCCGTTTGACACGCTGGTTCACTGGATGGGCCTCCTGGTAAAACAACACAGTATACGGCTTGAATCGGTAAATATTGAGCGCCAGGAGAACAAAGGGGTCGTCAATGCACGGCTCAACCTGCAACGGAGACCATCCTGATGCGCTGGTGGTATCTTAGTCTGATCGGTTTTGCGGCTTATCTGTTTTTCTTAAGCGCCAACCTGCCGGCAGATTACGCCATTGACTGGCTGGAGAGTGGTAACCCGGCAATCAGCATCCGTGGCAGTGCCGGAACCGTCTGGAAGGGTGAGGCGGAAGAGGCAAGCTTTAACACTACCCCACTTGGCTCAGTCAAATGGAGGTTTACACCGCTTGGCCTTCTCGGGGGACAATTGAAATATCGACTTGAGCTGAGCGATCCGGGGCAAAATCTAACAGGATTCGCAGCCATGAATGTTATCACCGGCCAGTATCTCCTTAGCGGATTACAAGGCCGTATCAGCGCCGAAATCATCCCCTCCCTGGTTGGGCAATCCTCCGTGCAGACCCGTGGTAATGTGGAGGTGGATATCGAAAAGCTTGGGTTTTCGCAACAGAAAATCACTTCGGCACTGGGTAATATCCGCTGGATCGACGCCACTGTTCAAAGCCCTATCAATGTTGAACTGGGTAATCTGCAATTCAATCTCACCAGTGATGCATCTAGCGTAAAGACAACGATCAAGGATCTAGCGGGCCCACTGAAGGTGGATGGGGAGATCGTACTTTCACCCGATATGACCTATCGGATCCAGGGAAAAATAAAACCGGCCTCCACTAGCGATACCGGCCTGGCGAATATGCTTCGCTCCATAGGTCGACCCGGGGCGGAAGGAAGCACGCTGATCGACTATTCGGGTCAACTGTAAACTGAGGTACGCAAAAAGGGAAATTACTCTCCCAGACCTCATATACGACTTTGCAATATTCTGCTAATATCAGAAAAATTAGGTTTTGTCTATAACCATATGATGCTTAAAGAAAATAACCCTGTTTTACCGGCGCTCTGGGATGCCAGCGGAAACAGCGTGACTGGGCATGACGGACCAGGTGGGGTTAAATTGTTCCGCCAGCTGTTCTGCGCGCTCACAATGGTTTTGCTGTGCTCACAGGCATTGGCTGAGCAGATCACGCTGAATCTGAACAATGCGGATATCGGCGCCCTGATAAAGACGGTATCAGAACACACGGGTAAGAATTTTGTCATCGACCCCCGGGTCAAGGGACAGGTAACGGTTATTTCCGCCCACCCCATGGGGAAAGAAGAATTTTACGAGGTATTCCTCTCTATCCTGGAGGTGCATGGATTCGCCTCCATCCCATCAGGTGATGTCATCAAGATAGTCCCGGACGTAAAGGCCAAGCAGGCCGGTATTCCGACAGTCCAAAGGGACGATGAACTGCCCGGGGATCAGGTGGTAACCCGGATCATTCAGGTCCAGAACGTTACATCCGCTCAGCTGGTTCCAATCCTGCGACCACTGATTCCACAGCAGGGCCACCTCGCCGCCTATCCGGCCACCAATGTTCTCATCATCTCTGACCGGCGCGATAACGTGGACCGACTGTTGAAGATCATCTCTCAGATCGATCAGGTCAGTGACAGTTCCATCGAGGTTGTGGCGCTGCAAAATGCATCCGCCGCGGAAGTGGTGCGCATACTCAACGGACTCCAGGAGAAGAAGGGAGCCAAGGGTGGGGGCGCTGAAGGCCCGGTAAAACTGGTGGCGGACGAACGCACCAACAGCATCCTGATCAGCGGTGATCCAACCGGCCGGCTGCGCACCAGAGTGGTCATAGAACATCTGGACACGCCCTTCGAAAACGAAGGCCATGCCCAGGTCATCTATCTCAAATACGCCAATGCCAAGGACCTGGTGTCGGTGCTGACCGGGGTAACCGACAATCTGGGTAAGGCCGGACCCAAAGGCAAGGCCGCCCCGCCAAAGGCCAAAATGCCGCTCTATATCCAGGCGGATGAAGCGGCCAATGCACTGATCATTTCCGCCCCGCCCGATGTTTTCCGGTCCCTGCAAAACATCATCCGCAAGCTGGATATCCGCCGGGCGCAGGTGCTGGTGGAGGCCATCATTGCCGAGGTCTCCGCCGACATGGTAAAGGAACTCGGTGTGCAATGGATTGTCGACGGATCGCCGGGGGGCACCGGCCCAGTCGGTGTGATCAATCTCGGCTCGCCCAGTATCAGCTCCATCGCCATTGCCGCCGCGGAAGGCACCGCCATCCCTCTTCCATCCGGCACCTTGCTGGGATTTGGCGAATTCAACAGTTCCTCGGTGAACTTCGCCGCGGTGGTGCGTGCCCTGGAGAGCGATGCCTCCACCAACATCCTCTCCACACCCAGTATCCTCACCCTGGATAACCAGGAGGCTGAAATCGTCATTGGCCAGAACGTCCCGATCTTGACTGGATCTTTTACCTCCACGGGCGCCGCCAGTTCATCGGTCAACCCCTTCCAGACCGTGCAGCGGCAGGATGTGGGTCTCACGCTGAAGGTAACACCCCAGATCAATGAAGGAAGCGCTGTCCAGCTCACCATCGAACATGAACTTTCCAGTATCGATGTGAAAGCCACTCTAGCTGCATCCGATGTTGTCACCAATAAGCGGGTCATTAAAACCGCTGTGATGGTGGAGGATGGCAATACCATCGTGCTCGGTGGACTGTTGAAAGAGGATCTGCAGCAGGTCGAGGAGAAGGTGCCCCTGCTCGGAGATCTCCCCTTGCTGGGCGGCCTGTTCAGGTCTCAATCAACAACCAAAAACAAACAGAATCTCATGGTCTTTCTCCGCCCCGTGATATTGCGCGATGCCGCAACCTATTCCCAGGTCTCCAGCAGCAAATACAACTATTTCCGGGCCCAGCAGCTTGAGTTGCGTCAACAGGGTGTCAATCTGATGCCGGATGATGTCACACCCCTGCTGCCGAACCGCTTCAATATGCTACCTCCGCCATTTGACGAGGAGACAGAAGGCCAGCAGCAGTAAGGCCGGCAAATTCCCATGTCTGAAAAGATTCAGGACAAACCATCACGGGATGACAAGAGTGCCGCCGATGAGCCCGCACTCGAGCTCGCCCTGACAGCCAGCAAAAGCCTTCCCTATGTATTTGCCCGACGGCATGGCATCCTGATTGCAGAAGACGGTGCGGAAGATAATCCTCAACTGCTCTATAAAGCCGGTGTCCCACGCGCCATATTTTCCGAAATTCGACGTCATCTCGGCAACCCCATCAGTCTGCGGGAAATCGCCGCGGACGAGTTCGAACAGCGACTCACCCGGATGTATGAATCAGGCGGCAAGCAGTCCACTCAGATCATGCAGACGATGGGCAGTGAGATGGATCTCGATAATGCGGCAAGGGCCCTCAACCAACCGGAAGACCTGCTGGAGAGTGATGATGATGCACCGATCATCCGTCTCATCAACGCACTTTTCACCGAGGCGATCAAGGAGCAGGCCTCTGACATCCATGTCGAACCCTATGAAAACCGCCTGGTGGTACGCTTTCGCGTAGACGGGGTACTCCGCGAGGTCCTGAGCCCTCCACGCACGGCGGCGCCCTTTCTGGTCTCACGCATCAAGGTCATGGCGCACCTCGATATTGCGGAAAAGCGTATCCCCCAGGATGGACGAATCTCCCTCAAGGTGGGTAACAGGCCCGTGGACGTGCGTGTCTCTACCCTGCCCTCCAGTTATGGCGAGCGAGTGGTTCTACGCTTGCTCGACAAGCAGGCTGGGCGGCTCGATCTGGAGCATCTGGGCATGTCGAAGCGACTGCTGGAACTGATCGATCCTGGCATCATCCACCGCCCACACGGCATCTTTCTGGTCACCGGCCCCACCGGCTCGGGTAAGACAACCACACTCTATGCCGCCCTCAGCCGCCTGAATACCCAAAGCCGGAATATCGTTACGGTCGAGGATCCGATTGAATACTACCTGGATGGTATTGGCCAGACCCAGGTCAATACCAAGGTCGATCTGACTTTTGCGCGGGGCCTCCGCGCCATCCTGCGGCAGGATCCCGATGTGGTGATGGTGGGTGAGATCCGCGATCTGGAAACCGCTCAAATCGCCGTTCAGGCCAGCCTTACCGGACATCTGGTCATGTCGAGTCTGCACACCAATACCGCAATCGGCAGTATTACGCGTCTGCGCGACATGGGTATAGAGCCCTTCCTGCTCTCGTCCAGTCTGGTGGGAGTACTCGCCCAGCGCCTGGTACGCACACTCTGTCACCACTGTAAGAGACCCTACCAGGCCAGCCAGCGTGAGCTGGAAATACTCGAACTGCCAGTGGACAGCGAATTCACTCTCTATGCCCCAGTCGGCTGCGCGGAGTGTCATAATCATGGCTACCTGGGCAGGACCGGTATCTATGAACTGATCATCATCGATGAAGTGCTGCGGTCATTGATCCACAAAGGAACTGGCGAGCTGGAAATGCTGCAACATGCCAGAAAACGGAATGAAAGCATCCGCAAGGACGGCATGAGTCGCGTCGTTCAGGGTGAAACGACCATCGACGAAATCATCCGCGTCACCCAGGAGGGCTGATCCTTGGACGCCTTCGAGTACGTAGCCCTGGCCCCGAACGGCAAAGAGAAGCGCGGTGTTCTGGAGGGTGACAGTCCCCGTCAAATCAGGCAGCAACTCAGGGACTCAGGCCTGACCCCCCTTTCCGTCGACTCCGCCAGTTCAAAAAATGGCGAAAAGAAGCACTTTGGCTTGCAGCGTGGTGTCAATGCCATGGAACTGGCATTGATCACCCGTCAGATGGCAACCCTTCTGCGCTCCGGCCTGCCGCTCGAACAGGTACTGAAAACCACGGCACAACAGACCGACAAACGGCATGTTGAGCGGATTCTGCTCGCCGTCAGGGCAAAGGTATTGGAGGGACGGAGTCTGGCGGACGGTTTGAGTGAGTTTCCAAGGGTTTTCCCGGAGCTGTATATCAGGACCGTCTCCTCCGGAGAGGAGTCAGGTCACCTCGAGGTCGTACTGGAACGCCTCGCTGACTACACCGAACAGCGCCAGCAGATGCGGCAGAAGACCCTGCTTGCCCTGTTCTATCCAGCCCTGCTCACCCTGGTCTCAATCCTGATCGTGGGGGGACTGCTGACTTATATCGTCCCCCAGGTTACCCGTGTGTTCGACAATATGGCACAGGAGCTTCCCTGGATCACCCAGGCCCTTATCTCGACCAGTGACCTCTTCCGAGCGCATGGGGCAACCCTGTTTATCTTCCTGGCTGTTATTGGCATGTTATTCAGCTATCTGATAAAGCAGCCTGGACCCAAGCTTTTCTGGCATCGTTTCATCCTGCGTCTGCCCCTTCTCGGAAGGTTGGTTCGCACCTCCAACGCTGCGAGATTCTCCCGCACCCTGAGCATCATGGCGGCAAGCAGCGTGCCGATTCTGGACTCCCTGCGTATCGCAGCCCAGGTTCTCACCAACCTTCCCATGAAGCAGGCTGTGGAAGAGGCGGCAACCAAGGTTCGCGAGGGCAGCAGTCTGCATAATGCGTTAAAAAATACCGGTTACTTCCCCCCCATGACACTCAGCCTGCTGGCCAGCGGAGAGTCCAGCGGCAATCTCGAGGGCATGCTGGAGCGCTCGGCGGAGATTCAGGACCGCGAAATCGAAGCACTCGTCTCGACGGTCCTGGGACTGTTTGAGCCCATTTTAATCCTGGTCATGGGTGGTATCGTCTTGCTAATCGTTCTGGCGATTCTGCTACCCATCTTTGAAATCAACCAACTGGTTGGATAATTCACCATGCAAAGACGACACAAGAAAATCACACTGATGCTGACGGGCCTTTTACTTATTTCGGTAGTTGCATTGACTGGTTGTTCCTCCTCCGCGGAGCGGGAGGCATTGGAAAACAACCCTGAAACTATTCTCAAGCAGGCCAGAGAGGCCTTCTTCGAGGAGAAATATGTGCAAGTGTTCGAGATGCTCTTCCCCCTCGCTACCAATGGGAATGCCCAGGCCCAATATACCTTGGGCTATCTCTATGCCAATGGACTTGGGGTAGAGAAGAATGATCAGCAGGCAATGAACTGGATTCAGCGGGCCGCGGCGCAAGGCCACAAAAAAGCCCTAAAGGCGCTTCGCTGAGCGGCAGCCTATTCCCATGAATTTACACGAGTAAGAGAATGAGGACAGGTCAATGTTACAGGCTTCAAATGGGTGAGCGGATTAACTCACGGGCATGCTGAAACCTGTGATAGGCGAGACCTGTCCTGCGGGACGGAGTACTAGTTAAACATCGACTCAAGGCCTGGTATGCCTTCCTGCTCCATATATCCCTTTTTATCCTTGCGGAATTCCGCGCATTTAACATTTGCGTTGGCCTCTTCCAGATTGGCCTTGACACACATGGAAAACTCTTTTTTGGAACCTTTGGTCTTGCAGTCCGCTACCTCATAACAGGGATGTGATTCCTTAGGCCCCCCGGCAAAAACCGGATTAACGAGGCTTAATCCAACTGCAATCAATACAAAAACAGCCAATCTTTTCATGGCAAAATTCCTCCGAATAGTGGTAATTTTTTTAACTTCTTATTGAATTCAACTTGTCATCTGTTGCTTCTCTTTTTTTTTCACCTCCTCTTCAGAAATCATCATGGCCACATAGAGTGAGCATAACGTTTCCTGATTACGCAAATACTCAGCCAGGATACGCGATGTTACGGTATTTAAGTCCGCGATATCTGAACCCAGTCTGCAAGACACGCCGTGAATACGTCCATGTAGGGTCGGCTGCGGCCTCCATGCCGCAGACGGTCTTTCAGACTGGGTTCAGATATCGCTTTGTCCATATTGTAAAATTTCATTGCTTTCAGCATGGGATCGTTGCTGAGTCTTGGACCTAATCAGCTAACATTTTAATACCTCACTTGTACCCATATTGCCATATGCCACTACTTTTCTGGAAACTGAATCCCCTTAGCCAGGGCCCGTTCGAAACGACGCTCTAATCCCTGCTGCGCATCACGCTGCACCGGACCAGCCTGGAACCAGGCGATCTGCAGATCCCTGAGCTGATCCTCTTGTGTCTGTTCCTCTTCAAATTTTTGGTGGAGTGCATCAGAGAGCCTTGATACCTGATACTGCATACGTTCCTCGGCGTACTCAGCGGGTGATTCGACCCCGTTTGCCACCTCAAGTTGCAGGCAAAGTTCCAACCGCCGTGCAAGATTTTCCGGCAATCCGCTCTGTAGTGACTGCATGGATCCCTCATCTCCGCTGAGGGCACGCGCAGCCAGTTCGTACCTGGCCCGCATTGGGTTATCGTACCGCGCGTCCCCGGAAGCCAGCGTCTGCCAGGCCTGCTCCGTCTGCTCAACCAGTGCCTGTCGCACATCTGCTTCAAGGGTGTTATCCAATACCTCGTTCTCAAGCCGTGCACATAGTTTTGCACGTTCATTAATACCCTGGAGTAACGCCTCTGCCGCCGCCTGCTTCTCCTGAATTTGTCGCTCCGCAAGACGCCCTTGTATCATCTCATGGCGAGACTCCATGGCCCGTTCCTCCTTGCGTGGTATCTCACCTATTCCGCCCCACTCTTCCTGTGTCACCAAAAAGCGCTTGTGGATCTCCTTGTATTTCACCTCAGGCTTGTCGAGCAGAGCCTCCAACTCCGCGCAAATCTCCCGCTTGCGCTGCAGATTTGCCTTACGCTCGGTATCCGCGGCATCGCGCTCCTCCCGAATCTGCTTGAAGACCGCATCACAGGCTGTGCGGAACTGCTGCCATAATGCCTGTTCCTCCTTGCGCGCCAGCGGTACCGTGGGCTTCCACTGGTCCTGGGCCTCCTTCGCCTCACGACTCGCGGCCCGCAGATCCGCTGCCTTGGCCAGTTCCTCCATGCGGTCAATCAGTGCCCTGCGGCGTCTCAATTCACGTTCCCTTTCAGGCGCCAGGTGGCTCTCCAGACGATCAAGCACCTGGTGGTAGCTTTTCTCCAGTCCCCGGCCCGGTTTCCTGGGCACGGCACCGATACGCCGCCATCTCTCACGGGTCTTGTGGATATGTTGGTCCGCTTCACGCCAGTCCACCTTCTCCCAGTCGGTATTCCGTTCGTACTCCTCCAGTTCTCCACACAGGGTCCGCTTCTGCGCGAGATGCTGGTCAAGGATCTCCTCCTGTCTCTTTCGCTCCTGCTGATAGGGCTCATAGGCCTGGGTACAGGCCTGATCAAAACGCTGCCAGAGCGCTTCCCCCGCCGGACCCTCCGCGTGATCGATGCGCTGCCAGGCCTTACGTGCAGTGCGAACCTTGGTTGCAATCTCATCCGGGCTCAGGGCGCTGCCGATCAGGGCCTCGATCTCGGAGCAGAGGTGTTCCCTGGCATGTCCCGATCCCCAATGCCGCCACTTTCTGAGTTCCTCAAGCCTTGCATGCATGCCGTTCAACCGCTCCTGCAACGCCTTGCGGCGTGGTTCCGCGATCCCCTTGGCCTTCTTGAGTCGATGACCGGCACGGTCCCGCAGCGACAGCGCTGTCTCCAGCTCACCCTGTTCAAGCGCCTTCTCAAGATCGGCAATCAATCCATCCGCCTCTTCCAATGCCTGTTTTTGCTGGTTGATCTGCTTTTTCAGACGCTCACGCAAGTCATGCATCAGGCCGGTGAATTCCTGCTGTAGCGCGTCAGCCACGGGTTTGGACTCGGGACGTTCAAGGCCGTCCCAGCGATGCTGAAACCCCTTGATCTGGCTTTCATCGAGATGGCCCGTGTTCTCGATCATGACCTTGGCCTTTTGTATCAGGTCCCGCTGCCACCCAGCCCGCTTTGCGTCCCTGGCCTGGCGATCCGCCGTCTTTCTCAGCTGCTTGAGCAGATGGCTGTAGCGTTGGGCCACAGCATCCGGCTCATCGGCCACCGGGCCTGTCTTCTGCCATTGTTCGCTGGCCTTCCGCATAGCCTCCCCCAGATCCACAGGAGCACCCGGGGCCACCGCTTCTTCGTCGTGAAATCGCTCGAGAAGTGTCTCCAGCTCCGCGCAGATGCCGCGCCTCTGCGCCAGCTGTGTCTCGAATTGCTCGATTCTTCCGGTGGCCTGCTCCCGGGCCTTATGAAACCGCTCGCTGAGCTGGCTCGGCAGCGGGGAGTCCAGCTTCTCCCAAAGATTTGTGATGCGCCGTAACTGCCCGGGGCTATCGAGCTGCAAGTGCTCCAGCGCCAGCAGACCCTCCAGTTCCTCAGATAACCGCTCGGCCGTCTCCCGATCGGCTTGCGCCTTGCGGAAGGCCTCCAGTCTTTCACGCGCTGCCCGGCTGATCTGTTTGTCCTTTTTGCGTGCATCGCGGCTCACCACTTCCCAGCCTTGCGGATCGTCGATCCGCTCCAGGGCCTTGTGGCGCATCGACCTGACCATGTCCTCCACGGCGACTCTACAGAGCAACCCGGTATCCGTTATGCGCTCCAGGGCCGTCTCGCGGACCTCCACCGCCTCTGCGTTCTTAACCAGAAAATCACACAAGCCGGGGGCTTCTGCTTGACGGATGGTTTCCAGCCGATCGGCCAGGGCCGGTCCCTGGGCTAACGGCCTTACCAGCAGCTCCCGCAGGCGCCGCCCGGCGGCCTCCCGGATCAATATCTGGGCATCGACTCGCGCCAGTTCGTTGAGCAGACCCAGATCTTCCACCCGTTCAATGGCGCAGCGACGCACGGCTGGATCCTTGTCCTCGCGGGCTGCCTTGACAACCGCCTCCGGTGGGACACCCTCGGACGTCAGGGCCGCCTGGCGTTTGCGCGGATCCGCATGTTCCCACTTGGGCTTGAGCAGACGGGAAAACATGATTGACACTCCTCTTTTTTATGTACGGTCGAGGGTTCACCCTCAGGGCCAGCACTATGCATTACATGTTGAGATTCGTAAAGACGGATCATGCAAAAAACCGTGCAACTAAAGATGCCATTGAAAAACATTGAATAATGTGAATAAAATCCCACGCGAGGAGGAGATGTCTCAGCTGTAGTCGACGCTACCAACCTCACACTCAGCTGTATCCATACCAACAACAGAAGAAAGGATCGTTCATATGAAACCAAAAACGTCTAGCAAAAAACCCTTGAGTCTCGTTCTGCTTGCCGCCCTGGCGGTAGGAAGCAGCAGCCTGCTGGCCAGCCCGGACGATGATCGCGGCGGGAGTGACGATGACCATGGCGGAGGTGGCAGCGGCTCCCGCGATGCCCTGACCGCTGATTTCCTTCCCTACCCACCCACCGCGGGCAAGGGGGATGGTCACTACTTCCCGTTCAGTGGGGGGGATAACACCGCATTAAACGCTGATGTGCGTCTGGCGCTGGAAAAACTGGATGAAGACGGCAACACCCTGAAGGTTCTGAACACCCACCTGGGCATCACCACGGACAATTATGGTGACGCGGTAATCACCCTGTTCATCGGTACCGATCTGGACGGTGACGGAAGTTGCCTGACGGAAGGCCCTACCTCGATCTGCGTGCTCGAAGGCGGTGGCAGCCATGATCTGGAGGTCAACCCCGACGGCGTCCTGCATGCCGCCTGGGCCATGGCGTTGCGCGAAGACGATGATGACCTGAAGGGCAGCGGAACCTGCTGGTCCGACTTCGAGAGTACCGAGGTGGTGCCGCAATTCGATGACGATGGCAACATGACCAGCGTGGTGTTCAATATCGAGGGTGGTGAAGAGGCGATGCCGGAGATCAGTGATGGCGATGGCTGCATGGTCGGCTTCGGCGCCCCCTGGCTCGAATTCGAGAATGACATCGAGTGCGGAGAAGACGAGACCTGCGAGGTCATCCCCATCATGGGGGGGGAATGGAAGGATTAATGCGCTTGTGGTCTAGTCAGGCTTAAGAACCGAGTTTTCCCGTGACGGGAACCGTCGCGGGAAAACTCGTTTGACGCAGTTCAGAGAAAATGTCAGTTCTTCGTTGATCGCTGACTCCTGTCGTCACTCTCCTTCTGTTCGTGGCGACCCTCGTTTGCTCTCTCCTGCCGCCGATAACGGTCGACCACCTTGTCGATGGCCTGGGTGCGGGTGTGTTTCTGCCGCCAGTTATCCTTATTGTTGCTGTGATCGGCCATGCTGGCGCTGACTACATCCCGTTGTTGTCGGATCGCCTGATCCAGCTTCTCCAGGAAGGCCCGGTACTCCTGTAACTGGGGCGCACCTATACCCTTTCTCGCGGCAGCGTCAAAGCGCCGCAGATATTCCTGATGATACTGTTTGAGCTGGTTCAGTTTGGCCTCCTCCTCCTGCAGGGTCTTATGGGACTGCCCCATATGGCGGGCCGCCTTATGTTCCCGCGATTGGGCGAAACGGCGTACCGGGGTCAAACGCTTGGATGGTGACATGGGATGCTAGTAACCTCTTTATTAATTGAGGGCGGGTGGGATCGGCAATTCAGGCTCTTCCGGAAACAGGGACTCCAACGCTTCCAGGCTCTGCTGGATATTGACCGGCGTCTGCATCGGCTGGCGCAGGAACTGATTCAGGGCCGGCATGGCGGAGATGGCCATATCGATCTGTTGATCGCTCCCCTGCTCGTAGGCCCCGACACTGATCAGATCCCGGTTCTGCTGATAGAGCGAATAGAGATGCTTGAATGAGCGGGCCGCCTCCTGGTGGCCATGGCTGGTGATATCGTTCATGGCCCGGCTGATGGAGGCCTCGATGTCTATCGCGGGATAGTGACCGGTATCGGCCAGCTGGCGGGAGAGCAGGATATGACCGTCCAGTATCGCCCTGGCCGCATCGGCAATGGGATCGTTCTGATCATCACCCTCCGCGAGCACCGTATAGAAGGCCGTGATGGACCCACCCCCCTTGTCCCCATTCCCCGCCCGCTCCACCAGCTGGGGAAGTTTGGCGAACACCGAGGGGGGATAGCCCTTGGTCGCCGGCGGCTCATGGATCGCCAGGGCGATCTCGCGCTGTGCCTGTGCATAGCGGGTGAGCGAATCCATCAGCAACAACACCTGCTTGCCCTGATCACGAAAATGCTCGGCGATACTGGTGGCCAGCATGGCGCCATGTAGACGACGCAGCGGTGGATTATCCGCCGGCACCGCCACCACCACGGCACGTTTCAAGCCCTCCTTGCCCAGGATCTTCTCGACGAACTCCTTTACCTCGCGTCCCCGTTCGCCAATCAGCCCCACCACGGTAACATCCGCATTGGTGTATTTGGTCATCATGCCAAGCAGCACGCTCTTGCCGACACCGGAGCCGGCGAACAGACCCAGCCGCTGCCCACTGCCAACACTCAGCAGGGCATTGATGGCCCGCACACCTACATCGAGGGGTTCTCGGATTGGCATACGCGCCAGCGGATTAAAGGTCCGGCCGGATAGGGGACGACTCTCGTCCGCGTGAATCGGACCCAGTCCATCCAGTGGCCTGCCGGCCCCGTCGATCACCCGCCCCAACAGCTGATCTCCTACCACTGCTTCACAGACCCTTCCCGTGGGGATCACCCTGGCGCCCTGCTCCAGGCCATGGATGTCGCCGGTGGGCATGAGATAGAGACTCTCTTCGCCAAATCCCACCACCTCGGCCTCTATCCGGGTGCCATTGCTGTTGACCACATTACATCGGCCACCAATCGCCGCACGGCAACCGATCGCCTCCAGCGTCAGACCCACCATGCGGGTCAGGCGTCCCTCAACGACCAGCCCCCGGCTGTTCCCCAGACGCTGCCTGTATTCACTCAGCCGGTTGGCCCAGATGGCCTGCCGCTCTTTTGCTTGTATCGTGGATTTCATCCAGACCTATTCCTGTTCTTCATCCACTGTGCGTGCTCCAGCCAACAAAGGCGCGATCAGACTGGCCAGACGTGAATCCAGCGTGGCATCGATCTGGGAGCTGTCGGACACTACCCTGCATCCCCCCCGATTGATAACCGGATCCTCCACCAGAGACCATCCCACTTCAGCCTCACCCAGGGCATAGATCTCTCTGATCAGTCCCGCATCCTCTGGATGTGTTAGCAGCCGCACGTTGCGTGAGGAGACCGGTAGAATGGAGAGGGCTTCGCGCACCACACCGATGATCAGGTTCGGATCACTCTTCACCTCGCGCCGCACCAGCTGGCGGACAATCGCGATAACCAGACTCAGCAGCTCCTTTTCAACCTGGTTGTCGAGTTCCCTTAAGGGTTCGGAAAAGCTGGCTAGAAGCTCATCCAACTGGCTCACATAGCCCTGCAGCTCTTTTCGCGCCTGCGCCTTTCCCTCTTTGTGACCGAATTCGAATCCCTCCTGCTTACCCTTTTTGAAACCTTCATCGTAGGCCTGCTGGTGAATCGCTTCGAGTTCAGCCGCGGTTGGGGGTGTTTTTGGTAATGGTGAATCTTTGACGAGTACCGCGGATTTTTTCCCCCCACCCATATCCGGTGGGAGCCACTGGCGTACCTCAGATGTCTGTTGACCGGAATCAAACTTAGACGAACTCATCCCCACTGCCCCCTAACATGATCTCACCAGCGTCCGCCAGGCGGCGCGCCACCTGCAGGATCTCTTTTTGTGATCCTTCCACATCGCTGAGCTTGGCCGGAGCCGCCGCTTCCAGATCATCCTTGAGCATTTCAGCGGCACGCTTGGACATATTCTTGAAGATCTTCTCCTTGAGTACCTCATCCGCGCCGCGCAGGGCCAGCAGAAGCTGTTCCGTGGCCACTTCACGCAGCAGGGTCTGGATGCCTCGGTCATCCACATCGACCAGGTTATCGAAGACAAACATATTGTCCTGCAACTCCTGTCCCAGGTCGTTGTCGGCCTCGAGTATCTCCTCCATCACCTTGTTTTCCACTGCGCCATCAAGCAGGTTGAGGATTTCAGCAGCGGTCTTCACTCCACCCAGAATGGACGACTTAACATTGGTGGCGCCGGAAAACTGCTTTTCCAGGATCTCGTCCAACTCCTTCAGGGCGGCGGGCTGGATACCGTCAAGGGTGGCGATCCGCATTACCACATCGGTGCGCACCCGTTCGGCAAACTGGCTGAGAACCTGCGCGGCCTGATCCGCCTCCAGGAAGGAGAGCACGATGGCAATGATCTGCGGGTGCTCGAGCCGGATCAGCTCCGCAATGGCCCGTGGGTCCATCCACTTGAGCTGCTCCAGCCCCTTACTGTTCCGCCCCAGTAGAATCCGATCGATCACCCCACCCGCCTTGTCTTCGCCCAGGGCGTTGGTGAGCATGTTGCGGATATATTCATCGGAACCAAGACCCAGGGCAGTCTGCGTCTCCAGGGTTGCCACAAAGTGACGCATCACGGCTTCCATCTGGTCGGTAGTGACATCGGTGAGACTGGCCATCGCCATGCCGACATCCTGTACCTCCTTGGGACCCATGTGCCTGAGCAGTTCCGCGGCATCCTTCTCTCCCAGCGCCAGCAACAGGATCGAGGCACGCTGCACGCCGCCGATCTTGGTGACGACCGCGGTCTCTTCCGCGCTGACCTGAGTTGGCGTGGCGAGCTCTTTATCCGGCATCTTCAGCAACCCACTTCTTCACTACCTGGGCGACACGCTTAGGGTCTTCGGCGATCATGTTACGTGCCGCGTCCAGGGTCTTCTCGTAACTGCCCGGTCCGGGCAGATGGATGGCCTCTTCCCCTTCCAGACCCAGCCCCGTTCCACCCGTGGCGGCCAGTTCCCCTTCCAAACCGGCTTGGCCGGCCGCACCGGTACTGGCAATCTCACCTCCCCTCTCAGCCTTGACCAGGACCTGCTTGGTCAGTCTGTGCATGGTCGGTTTGAGCACACCGAAGATCAATAGCAGCACCAGCAGCACGCCTCCGACCTGTCTGACCAGATCCCAAAACCAGGCCTCTTCCCAAAAGGCCAGCTCTGGCGGTGGCTCCAGCGGCTCCGGAATAAAGAAGGATTCGTTGATAACCCGCACACTGTCACCTCGAGCCAGACTGAAGCCCACCGCCTCCTTGACCAGATTGGAGATCCGATCGATCTCCTCCGGGGTACGTTGGATCGTCTGCTCGTTTCCCTGTGCATCCTTTATCAACCGGTCATTCACCACCACGGCGACCGAAAGCCGCCGCAGGGTGCTGCTGGGCAGTCGGGTATGGCTGATGGTTTTGTCCAACTCGAAGTTACGGGTCGCCCTTTTGTTGCTGTTGAGGGGTGTGCCCGTCTCCTCTCCCGCATCTCCTCCCGCCTGTTCCGGCGCAGTCCCCGCGGCTGGTGGCTGATTGGTCAGCGCTCCAGGCACTCCCTGCACCTCGCTCAGGCGACTCTGCTGCTCGCTGATCTGCTCGGAACGTAATGCGGAGATATCAGGATTGAAATTCTCCCTGGTCTGCTCGGTCAAGGTGAAATCGACCTCCGCGGTCACCTCGGCACGCAGGTTTTCCTCCCCCAACAAGGGGGCCAGGATATCTTCTACCCGCCGTTTGAAATGATCTTCGAGCTCTCTGGTGTATTCGAACTGGCTGCTGGTCAGGTTCATCTGTTCAGAGTCATCCTTGCGGCTCAGCAGACGCCCCTTATGGTCGATGACGGTAACCTTGGAGACATCCAGTTCCGGGACACTGGCAGCCACCAGATGGGTGATAGCATCCACCTGGCCTTTCTCGAGGTTACGCCCTGAATAGAGCTTCACCACCACGGATGCACTGGGCACCTTGCGTTTACGAATGAACACCGACTGTTTGGGCGTAGCCAGGTGAACCCGGGCCGACTCCACGTTCGCCAGGGTCATGATCGAGCGTGCCAGTTCCCCCTCCATGGCCCGTTGATAGCGGGCGTTCTCAACCAGGCGACTGGTGCCGAGGCCCGCCTCTTGCTGCAGCAGTTCGAAGCCTAAGGAGTCGCTGTGCGGCAATCCCTGGCCGGCAAGGTTCATCCGCGCCTCCTGCAGATCGGCGCTCGGTACCATGACGGCGCCCGTGGACTGATCCACCCGGTAGTCAATCCCCGCCTGCTGCAAGGCTTGGGCAATCTCCATGGCATCCTGCTGGGCCAGATTGCCGAATAGCAGACTGTAGCTTGGTGTCTGCGACCAGAGCACCACCGCGACACCGATCGCCACACTCGCGGCGATCCCCACCATCACCGCAATCTGCCTGAAGATGGGGTTGTCCTGCAGACGCTGATCGACCTCTAACGCCTTGCCTGTCTCGTTTGTCGTTGCAATCGCCATGACCTACCTATTTAACTGCTTTGTCACAGAGACACATCGTGGCCCTGGATTTGTTGAGATCGATAACTCCACTTAGATCGGCATGTTCATCACATCCTTATAGGCTTCCACCAGCTTGTTTCTAACCTGGACCATGGCGTCAAAAGAGAGGCTCGATTTCTGCACCGCGACCATGACCTGGGCCAGATCCACATCCCCCTGTCCGGTTTCAAATGCGCTGGTCAGCACCTTCGCCTGCTGCTGGGTTTCATTGACCTTGTCGACGGACTGTTTGAGCAGATCTCCGAAGCTCGCTTCGCTGGATTCTGGTGTTGTCGGGGTCTTGTTTTCGGCCTGTGCGGCCATCACCCGCATCTGGGCGAGGACCTGGTTGATATCCATGTTGCTCATTGCTTGCTCCCGCTATTGAGATCGTTGCCAGTTATTCCTGCAGAATCCGTACCATGTGATTACCCTGGTAACGAGACCCCTGCCTCGCGCATGCGGGCGATCTTGTAACGCAACGTACGCTCGCTGATCCCCAGCCGATCAGCCACGCTTTTACGGCTTCCCCTTGCATTCAGGGCGTCGAGAATCAACTGCTCCTCCACCGACCTGAGGTCTTCGGGGAGACGGCCCGCCGTGGTTGTTGAAGATGGGGTCAAGGTCGGGAGATCCACTGGCTGTTGTGCTTCAAAACAGAGGGATTCGACTCCAATCTCATCCCCTTCGCGCATTATCAGGGCCCGTTGCATCAGGTTATCCAACTCCCGTACATTGCCAGGCCAGGAATGCGCCATCAGCTGCTCTATCACTGCCTGATTGAATTTGGCTGGCATCTCCCCCTGAGTCAAATACTGCTGTACGAGATGCCTGGCCAGGGGCAGTATGTCCCGCTTACGCTCGCGCAGTGGCGGCAGTGTGATGGGGAATACATTCAGCCGATAAAAGAGATCCTCGCGAAACCGGCCCGCCGCCACCTCTTCCCGCAGGTTACGGTTGGTGGTGGCCAGGACCCTCACATCCAGCTCGATCAGTTTACGTCCTCCCAGACGTTCCAACTCACGTTCCTGCAGTACTCGCAGTAACTTAGCCTGCAGCGGCAGGCTCATCTCCGAAATCTCATCCAACAGCAGGGTGCCAGCTTGAGCCTGCTCGAATTTACCAGGTGCCGACTGGTAGGCCCCGGTGAAGGCCCCCTTTTCATAACCAAACAGCACGGCCTCCAGCATATTCTCCGGTATTGCGGCGCAGTTGATCGCCACAAAGGGACCCTCTTGTCTGGCTGAATGCTGATGTATATAGCGGGCAAAGACCTCCTTACCCGTGCCACTCTCCCCATTCAATATGACGGTTGCTTCGCTCCGAGCCACCCTTCGGGCCAGTTCCAGCACCTCCCGGCTGCGCGGATCTTCCACCACCGGCCCCATGACAGGCCCATCATTGGTGGGCAATATGCTGCCTGCCACCTTGTTGATCAGGACTTCCGCCTCGAAGGGTTTGACCAGATAGTCGACAGCACCGTCATGGATGGCCTTCACCGCCTTTTCGATCGTGCCATAGGCGGTCATCAGCAGCACCGGCAGATTCGGATAGGCCTTTTTGATCCGCCGTAGCAAACTGTGACCATCCATCGGGCGCATCTGTACATCACTCACCACCATGCCAACCTTTTCCCGCTCCAGGACCTCCAGGGCCGCCATTCCCTCCTCAGTCGCTTTGACCGGATAGCCGGCCAGTTCCAGCGTGTCGCTGAGCGCCTCGCGCAGGGCCGGGTCATCTTCAACAATCAGTACCGTCGCAAGACTCATGACAGACTCCTTGATTGATAATAGGGAGGTGGGGTGGTGGCTCCTGAGGCATGCAGGGGAGCGCTCGAGAAATTGCTTGTCGTTGCAAGCGGAAACAACAGATCGAAGGCCGCACCGCCAGTTTCGCACTCCGCGAGTTGTATCTCGGCATGATGACTCAGCATCAGGTTCTGCACTATCGCAAGACCAAGTCCAGTGCCACCGTTGCGGGTCGTGAAAAAGGGCTCGAATATCTGACTCCGGTATTCCGCCGGGATACCCGCACCATCGTCCGCAAACCTCAGCTGAACCTGTTTGCCCACTGAAATGCTGATGCGGATCCGCCGGGCGCCGTGTTGCAGGGCATTGTCAGTTAGATTACCAAGTACCCCCAGCAGGGCGTCTCGATGCCCCTGAACTGTTGCTCCATGCGGCACCCCGGGTTCCAGATTTAGGGTTGCAGCGGACTGCTGCAGTTGCGCTGTTATGCTGTCAGCGAACTCCACCACCAGGTCAGAGATGGATATCAGTCCCTCTCCTAGGTTGGCGCCACGGGCAAACATCAGGATGTCGCTGATCTGCCCCTCCATGTGTTGTAATCGGTTGCGTAACTTTAGGGTAAATTTCTCTCGTTGCTCCGGGCTCAGATCATGCTTGGCAAGATGTGAGGTATAGAGCAGCGCGGAACTCAGTGGAGTACGCATCTGGTGGGCCAGCTGGGCGGACATCTCCCCCATTGCCCCGAGCCGTTCCTGACGATGCAGACGTTCCTGCAACCTGCGCGTCTCCGTCACATCCAACATCACCAGGATACGGCCTGGGGCCTGTGCCAGTCGGCTGCTGGAGATGCTCAGGATCTTTCCATTGAGGAGTTGGAGTTCGTTGTCTGCCGGGTTGCCGGGCAGAGAATGCCTGGCCAGCAGTTGCTGCCACTTATCCCCCAGGGAAATGGAATCCAGCAGATCGAGTGCCGCGGGATTAAACTCTTTTACCCAGCCATCTCCATCCAGCAGAATCACGGCCGCCGGCAGGGTCTCAAGCAAACGCTCCAGCCGATCAGCCAGTCGTTCCTTATCCGCCAGTTGCAGCATGCGTTCATTGCGGGCCGCGGCAAGTTCCTGACTCAGTTCCAGGACTTGAAGTTGCAGCTGTTGGTAGGAACCACTCAATTGTTCCGAAAGTTGATTGAACAGATTAAACGCTGTCTCCAATGACTGCCTGCGTTCAGATGTGGCCTGTTGAGTCGTCACGGCACTTTGTCTCCTGAAATAGTGTGTGCTATGTGTCACACAAAACCAGAGCGAAATCCGTGCCAGTTTTATTTTTTATTGTTTTTCAGCTTGTTATCTAATATATTTTATTTTTTCGTCAAATTCCCGTCGACTCATTGTGACGTTGTAGTCCATATTTACGCAGCTTTTCCACCAGTGTTGTGCGCCGCATATGCAGCCGTTTGGCGGCATGTGCCACGACCCCGTCTGATTCATCCAGGGCCTGTTGGATCAGGCTCAACTCCAGGGTATTGAGGTGGGCCTTCAGGTCCAGCCCATCGCTGGGCAGACGCGGGACGTTGACGGTACTGTCTGGCTCATCTCCCTGGACCGTTACCTCCGGCAACTGCACGGTATCCATCAGGTTACCGACGGGCCTGAATTTCTCAGGCAGATCCGCCATGTCCACCACGCCATAGGGGTGCAGAATGGCTAGCCGCTCAATCAGATTGGCCAGTTCACGCACATTGCCTGGCCAGCTGTAGTGGCTCAATGCCGCGATGGCCGATGGTGTCAGACGCACCGAACCCCGTTTCTCATGCTCAATGCGGTGAATCAGATCATTCACCAGTACTGGGATATCCTCCACCCGTTCACGCAGTGGTGGCATATCGATGGGAAAGACATTCAGCCGATAGTAGAGATCCTCGCGAAACTCCCCACTCTGGATCGCCTTCTCCAGATTTCGATGGGTCGCGGCAATTATTCGGACATTGCAGCGGATGGTCTTGTTACTGCCGACCCGTTCGAAACTGCGTTCCTGCAGTACCCGCAGCAGTTTGACCTGCATCGGCATGCTCATGTCGCCGATCTCGTCAAGGAACAGGGTACCGCGCTCAGCCATTTCAAAGCGTCCCTGGCGGGTGGAGATGGCACCGGTGAAGGCACCTTTTTCATGACCGAACAGTTCA
>JBDLIF010000002.1:0-25304 GCA_039714955.1 Pseudomonadota bacterium
CAGACATTCCGATGAGATACTCACTGTTGTTCTTGTCTATCAGATGCTTTGTATCAGCATTGAAGGCTTTAACCCTCTTATTAAAACGTAAGCGTTGGACGGCAATAATTTTCTGGCTAAGGTTTTCCTCAAGTTCCAGCAAACTGTTGCGAAGGGCAGACTCGGCAGCGGAGAGAATTTCACCCTCCATGGTGAGTACAGTTTCTTCATCTTCAATCAAACCCAATAGTTGATCTATCTTGGTTTTTACACCCCCTATCCCGATCAAATGTTCCCCTGTCTGCTTGATGATATCCTGGCTATTTAGGTGTAACTCTTCAAACAACACCTCGCGTGCACTGTTTTGAATTTCGATCTTCTGCAGTTTTCCCTCGAGCCACTCGGCATCCGGCTGCTCTTTTAGGCTATTGAAGTCAGACTCGATTATTTTCCTTACATCAGCGAGCGAGGTGGCGGCCTGTGCTGATTCGCTCTTTAGCAACTGCTCTTCAAGTAGCATGCTTGACGTGGATTGAAATGCGATATCCTGACTGATGGTAACTATCCTCATGTTCCGGGACTGGCTTTGCTGGGTGACAAAGTTGGTCAGCACGATTCCGATAACCAGGAGGAAAAACAGTCCGAGTGTCAAAAAGACCTTGGCGCGTATGCTGTTAAGCATGGCTCTGAATCCTTGTGAGATACAATTGCTAAATTGCTAATGAGAGCGTAGAAAAAGTAACTTAGTAAAATTACAAAAAATTTAATTACTCGCCTATTCGGTGAATGGCTGCCATTACAGGTTCAGCGCAGAAGCTGGCACCTCTATCCTGATAGCACCGCGGAAATCACCAATGTGCATGTTCGCTGCTTTGTCATCTGGATATTTTTCCCGTAGCACAGCTTTAACATCCTCGCCCATCTTGGCGCTATGGCAGTTCAGGCACTTCTTCGCTATATATATCGGCTTGTAATAGCGGTAGTAAACGCTACCGTCTCTATCGATTTTCTGAAAATACTGAGCGTCTTTTCTTCGTGACGGAAACTTCTCTTCAAGGTGCTTAAGAGCCGTTGCCTCGTATCTGTCCGGTCCATTGTCTGGGTTCCTCGTTAGAAAGGTTGGACGTTTAATATCCATACCGTTGCCGAAAGAATCAGCCGTTTGCTTGAGAATATTCAGAGATTTTTCCCAGCCACGCGCCGCCTCCGCGAAGCCCAATGACTTAATGTCACCAACCAGTGTCTTGATCAGGGCCTTCGAGAGTTTCTTGACCGCTTTCTGTCCAATTTCAGATACTTGTGTCTCTTCTTCTGCCGTCAAGCTGCTGGTTACCGAATCTCCAGCAAATCCAGAAGAGAGAAATAATGTTAAGGTCAGTGCCAATATCGTCGGTATCGTTTTCATCGAGATTCCCTCGTCGTTGAAAGTATGTAACGCCCTTATAGGGAGGTTTAGGTAAACATTAACTCACACATACTTCGGCGAAACATAAAAAAACTTGAGGCGAATTGTCACATGCTTCAATGAGGCACAATAGACTCCGGACGTAAATGGTCACGCGACCAAATACCATTAAGTTAAGCCATACCCTATTGATTTACCGTGCTCTCTTGTATGAACTGTAATATCTCCTATTTTTCTTTTTTTATTTTGGCCTCTTATAGCGCCTTCCTTCACGCACGGGTTCTATCGTGCAGGCAATGTGATCTCTTCCACATAAAAGCGGGCTGATACAAATATGAAACAACTTAGCTGTTGTTGAAATATTTGAGAAACAGTTTTCCTTTAGCCTGAATATTGCCGCAACAAGCCTGGTATGGATCACCGGTGTCGAGAATCGATGTAGTAACCCGATGGAACAGAAGGGGTTTTCTGCTTCGCCATCTCACATCCAAAGGGGATCTTACGATGCTGTTAATATTCCTGGCCACTGCAGGCATTTATACCTCCACTTCCAACATACTTTTTATGTAACCGCTTAAATAGCGTCGGACAAAACAAAGGTCGACGCGATTATTATAAATAATGCAGCCAAGTACTGCTGGAGCAACATGATGAACTATAAGTCAGATCATTCAGCCAACTATCTGTTTAAATATTGCAGAAATATCACTCGTTTTTCTACCCTAAGCCTTGCCCTGGCGGCTGTCGCCACTGCAACCTACGCCTCTGAGCAACATGCCACCGAGAACATGGGTGAAGTCACTCAAGCCCAGACGAAAAACGACGGCATGGTAACAGGTAATATTTTCGACGTTGACAATCTCGCCTATTACGGTGATTGGGATTCCAACCGAATCTACATCATTGACGTTGATAGCATGTCCCTACTGGTAACTGTTGAAGGTACAGGAGATGGACCCTACGGTATTGATCAGCAAGGCGCCGACAAGGCTTATGCCCTGACCCGTAAAACCGAGTCGTTGACAGTCGTCGATAACAATACATTGGAAAATGCAGGCCAGATTCCTCTGGCTCACAAACCAAGATCCACCCATTACAGTGCAGAAACAGGCCTCACTTTGGTTTCTGGTGGTGACAAGGCCATGTCCAGCATCATCAAGGTCGATGTAGATGAGGTTATCAGGGTTGTTGGTGAAGACCTGGTGACCTCACCCATAGACTTTGGCGGCTCCCTCTCCACCGGGCATCCGTTATGGGTAAACAACAACCACTTCTTCATGCTCGACCGGGCTGCCCGTGAAATCCAGTTTTGGAATCGAGATGGAGAACTCCTGTCTGTTTTACAGACACCTACATCCATTCATCATCTCTTTCAAGTCCCGGCCGACTTGATGACGGATGACGAGAAGGAAGTCTATTATGCCGTTGTAGAGGGCAATCAGAATGAACTCATCTCTCCAGCCATACTGCGTTTTGAGATCCTTGGGACCGACCTGATCCAAACAGGATTGGTGTACCTAAACTCCTATGATCCTGACAATCTCGATCCGGCTGTCATGGGTGCGCATCACGCCGATTTCCATCCGGATGGCATAAACATCTATGTCGGCTCGGCTGAAGGTCATACATTTGTCGTTAACAAAGACACCCTTAGCGTAGACAAGATGATTGAAACGGGAACAGGTGCCGGCCATACCACCTTTCTGCCCGCGCGCGATCAAGCGATCGTCACCAATCACAATGCAACCTTTGTGACTGTGATCAATACGATCAATCACAAGAAGGTCAGGGATGTTGAAGTGGCAACAAGTGCCTCACCTGATTATAAATCACAGGCCCATACCTCAGGTGTCAGTCTGGACTCGAAGTATTTCTACAGTACCGCGAGTCATGATGGCGTCTTTTTCCGCATCGACATGGATACCTGGGAGGTTACAAAAACCTATATCGGTGGAAATCTGCTGATGGGCAGCTTCATCTGGAATGGTGAGGGCATCAATATGTAATATTTATACGATGCAACCTTTTTTGTGTGTACATAGAATCAGCCCACTTTCAGATACTCATTAACGGCACTGAAAGTGGGCTTTTTCATTTCAGTTCTATTAATCTGAAAAGTAGAACTACGCACTTATAACCAGCCTAAAATTCATACTGTAGTTCCAGCTCCACGTAGAGGGCAGCGTCGGCGTCGGCGCGAAACGCATTGCCCGGGTGAAAGCTACCGACGATGAAACTGCCCTTGTGGTGTGGCTTGATGCGGTAACCGGCGACCAGGTCGATCTCATAACCGATATCGCTGCTGTAGCCGTCTGGATCCTGGTCGATCTCCCAGTCGCGCACCAGGGCCGAGGCCTCGACCTGGCGGTAGTCGTGATAGACCAGGTCAAGCGATGTCTTGCGCGTCGGCCGGATGCCGGCGCCGACGGTGGCAATGCGGAGGTTACTCAGCTCGGGGTCCAGCATCTCCCCGTAGTATTTCAGTCGTATGAGGCCATTGAATCTGGCCGCGTTGTCCTGAAACCCGGTCTGGCGGAAATTCCCGTCCTTCCCGTCGGTTGGGTCCTGGTCACCGCTGCCGTAGGCATAGGCCAGGGTGAGCGAGGGTTTGAGACGGCCATCGAAGACATAGGTGGCACCGATGTCAAGGCCCAGGCCACGGATATCCGTGGAACCCGTTTCGCCCCTGACGTGAGCCAGCTCCAGCCAGTAGGCCAGGCGCTTCCAGGCCTTACCGTCGGCGTGGAGACCAAGGAAGATGATCTCCTGATCCTGCTCGTTCCGGTCATCCTGGGCAAAGGCGTAAAGCCCGATTTCGTCGTCTCTGTCGGCCGCGTATCTGGCGTGCACCACCAGGTTGGTCACCGCCTCCTTGTCGTCATGGTTGAGCAGATCCTTATCGCTGCTGCGGGTCAGGGAGAACTCCATGGCAAAGCGGGAAAAGCTGTGAAACAGGCGTCCGCCATCGAGTTCATCGTCGTAAATCCACTCCCGTTCATCCTGAAATCGCTGCCTGCCAAGCTTGAGCGTGCTGCCATAAAGGATGTCGCTGAGGGAGAGGAACGCCTCCTTCAATGACAGCTTGGTCTCGCTCTGCTTCTTGTTCTCCTGGTCATCGACATGGCGGTAGGCGGGTTCGATATTCAGATAGAGCTGCAGCCGCTCGCTCGGATCGTAGGAGAGGGCGAGGGAGAGTTCGGGTTGCAGGATGGTCAGATCGTCCGCGTCCTCGGGATCCAGGTCGAAATTCCGCTCCCGCTTGATCTCCAGCTTGGCCTTGGCGCCAAAGGTCAGATCCGGCAACAACTGCATCTCGGTCCTGGGCGGTGCGTCAAAATCGAAGGCGTGATTGTACCTGGCTCCGGGACCGGCATCTGTATCCGCGGCTGCGATGTCAGCCAAGAGCAACAAGGCAAGCGTAACAGTCAGGCCAACCCTGCGGCCTTTGGAGATTCGCTGCCAGGCTGGCAAAACCGTCGGGGTGTTCACCGTCTCACACTCCTCGATCCGGAATCCCGCCATGCTGTTGTCCGAGCGGATGTGCCGAGGCTGTCCAGCACCTTCTCCGCGCGATTCAGCAGTGCCGCTATCCGCTCCGGCCAGTCCGGCTCAAGATAGCGAAACGGCTCGGCTGCCAGGTAGAAGAGACCGATGGCCGTATAGAGCCGGATGGCGGGCGGTGTGATGCCCGGACTCGCCTGCCGGTAGCTCCGTACCAGGGTCTCCGCGAGCATCCCCAGCGTCTCCGACGACATCCTGTTTTGCAATTCGGCACGCTCCAGGTGGGCAATGAAAAGACCCAGATCGGCGGCGGGATCACCCAGCTCTGTCTGATCCAGATCAAGGATCATGGCCGCTTCATCGGTGATCAACACCTGTTGGTCGTAAAAGTCGCTGTGCAGCGCCAAAGCGGTGGCGGGTGTTTCCCGCAGCCGCGCAATGATGTGCCCGACCAGCCGCCTGGCTGCATGGGAGAGTTTGGGACAGAGCTGTTCGAGGGTAGCCGCCTGGGCCCGTAGGCGGCGCAACTCCGCCTCATGAGTACGCTCTCCCAGTCCGCCTGCCGGGTGCGCGTGCAGCTCGGCGAGCGCCGCGCCGGTCAGCTCTATCGCTGCTGCCTTATCGGTTTGCCTGACCTCGCCATCAACCAGGATATCCCGCAGCAGCCGTCCGGGCTGCCACTCAAAGGCGAGGATATGAAGCCGGTCGGAATAACCCACGGTGCGGGCCAGCCGCAGCGCTCCCTGGGAGACAAAGGCCTGCGCCCCGGCCTTCGCCGCCGTGTAACCGGCTGGGGTGTAAAACTTCACCACGGCCTGGGGTCCCCGCGCCGTGTCCAGGCGGGCGACGTAACGCCGCTCGGGTTTGTAGCGCAGCGGGTGCAGGGTACCTTCCTTCAGCGCCTTTTGACCCGGGAACAGCATCCGCAGCAGTTTCCTTGTCTTGTCGGCGTTGGCCAGGTGTCTGAGCACATTCAGTCTGCGGTCGGTGGGGAAAAAATAGACCGCGGTCGCAAGGTCTTCCATCACCAGCGCCCCGGGGCCCTGTGGACCCGCGGTGTTACGTTGAATTTCTTGCGCCTTCTTCAGCTTGACCTTTGCGTCCGGTCCATAGGCGTCGGCGTAGGCGATTAGCTCGGCGTCTGCGGTGGTGATGCGGTAGGCAACCATACAGCGCGTCAGCGGTTTGTAGTGGACATAGGTCGGGTGGATGCCGCGCAGACCCAGCCCGGGCAGATGTGAGCGCAGCGCGGCCAGAAAGGCCTCGCTGTCGAGCACGCTGGCGAGTCCGGGAATAGTGCGGTCCCGTCGTGCAAGATCCGCGTCAGCCGGTGAAAGCATGGGGCTCCTGCCTGTCGGGGCTGGTGGGTCGTTCGGGAAATTTGCCCTGCTCACGGAACTGGTGCAAGTAAAGTTTGTGGTAATAGCCCTGTTGCCGCATCAATTCGTCATGGGTTCCGTTTTCCACGATGCTGCCGCAATCGATGGCCAGCAGCCTGTCGAAGTCGCGCGAAGCCAGCAGGTCGTGGCTGGCGAGCAGCGTGGTTTTGCCCTGCGTGCAGCGTTCGAGCGCGGTGTCGACCTCGCGGCGGTTGAGGTTATCCAGGCCCTGGGTGGGCTCGTCGAGCAGCATGATCGGCGCTTCGCGGATCACCGCTCTTGCAATGGCGATGCGCTGCATCTGCCCACCCGAAAGTGTCGCGCCCCGTTCAGCGACCAGGGTGTCGTAACCCTTGTCGAGCCGGGAGATGAAATCGTGCGCATTGGCCAGACGGGCGGCCTGTTCCACCTGTTCCGGTTTGGCATCCAGGCTGCCGTAGGCGATATTGTCCCTGACGCTGACGGCGAACAGCACGCTGTCCTGGAGTATCGTGCTGATCTGCCGCCTCAGCGAATCGACCTTGAACTCCCGGATATCGCGCCCGTCGATGAGTACGCGCCCGCTGTCGGGATCGTGCAGGCGCAGCAGCAGGCTGAGGATGGTGGACTTGCCGCCCCCCGATGCGCCAACCAGCGCGACACGTTCTCCAGGCTGAATCTCAAAGCTGACCCCGTGCAGGGCTCCCTTGCCGTCGCCATAGCTGAATGAGACGTCATCGAAGCGGATGTGACCCGCGATCCGCGCCGCGTCTACGGCGCCCGGCCGGTCGACGATTTCTGGCTCGGTGTCGAGGATTTCGAGAATCCGCTCACCCGATGCGGTTGCTCTCGATATCCTGGTCAGGTATTTCGCCACCTGGCGCATCGGACGGAACATGAATTTGAGGTAGGTGATGAACAGAATGAGCGTGCCCGGGGTGATAGCTCCGGCCACCACCAGATGAACGCCGCGCCACAGCACCAGCGCGGTCGCCAGGGCGAGGATAATATCCACCTTGCTTTCCAGGCCGGCGGCGAGCCGTTGCGCCTGGGCGCCCTGCTTGAGGCTCTTTTTGTTCTGCCTGGCGAATGCCCTGTCCAGTAACGCGCCGAGGGAGAGGGCCTGCACCGATTTGATGGCGCCGATCACCTCGCCGGTGGTCGCCGCCAGGGCGCCGTCACGTTTACGCTGTTCCCTGACCGTGACCTGAATCCGGCGGCTGGTGCGCATCGAAGAGATAAAAAAGAGCGGCGCTACCGCCAGCGGAATCAGCGCCAGTTTCCAGTCGAACCAGAACATGACGCCGAACATGGCGAGGATGGTCAACAGGTTTGCGATCAGGGGAAGCATCGCGGTCACCGCGGTGTCCCGCAGCCGCTCGACGTCGTAGGTGAAGCGTGTGACCAGATCGCCGCTCCTGGCTTGCTGATGGTAACGCAACGACAGCTGTTGCAGATGGCTGAAAAGCCGCGCACGAATATCGGTGATGATGCGGGTCGCCGCCAACGCCATGCCGACGCGGGAGAGGTAATCGAACAACGCCCGTATTACGGTCAATACGATCAGCGCGGCCAGGAGTAAGGCCAGCACTGTGCCGGTATCGCCGGTGAATCCCGCGACAGGGTACCCGAACAGGCTGGTCTCGCCGCCCGGGTTGTCGGCCGGCACGATGATCCAGTCGAACATGAATTTGAGAGGCCAGGGTTCCAGCACCCGGGCCGCAATCGAAAACAGCAGCGCCGCGAACGACAGCGACACCAGGCGGTCCTGACCCCGGATCTGCGGCCAGAAGGCCCGGGCCAGCTGTGCAAGGCCGGGCAGGACCTCTTTCAGTGGAACTGTCTTGCGGGAGCGCGCCATGTTCTTATCAATAGTAGCGAAAGAGAGAGCATGCAATGACTGCTGGCAGGATTAGTCTGCAACCTAACGCATAGCAGGGGCTTGAGGAAAACACCAAAAAGGGGCTAAGAGTGCCGTCTTCGTGCTCGTGCTCGTGCTCGTGAACGAGTTCACTGGGTTGATCGGCACATCTTCGTGAGCATGGCAACCACCCGTGTCAATAATATCTTTCCCTCTTTTAGAAGCTTGGGGTTCGCTATTTGAAGCACCCCACAAACATCCATCACCGCTGCGCATTCCATCGCTGATCCCCGTGCAATAGCATAGAATCTCTGCTTGTCTGCTGGGCCAGTCTTGCCACATCCCTCTGCAATATTCAGCGGAATTGACCAGGATGCCCGTTTTAACTGATCCGCCAGAGAGCCATGCCCTTTGGGTATAGCCTCCATTACTTTTACCGATATCACCAAATAATCTATAGCGCATTGATAAACATCCAATCTTTCATGATCCAGCATGCTATTCCCTCCGTGCACGTGTACGTGTACGTGTACGTTCACATGCACGAGCACGTTCACCACTCCTCACCAGAACGGCAAAGCCCTTTCTCGTCTCATCGGCATAGCCGGTGAATTCATAACCCCTAGCCGGCGCCTTTCACTTCCACCACACAGGGCTTGCTGGACGACAGGACCTGGTGGTAGGCGCTGAGCCAGTTTTCCTGTTCCCGTGCTGGCGACAGTTCCCGGCAGGCCTTGCTCTTCGCGGCGGCTCCGAGTCGCTGGCGTAATTGCGGGTCCTGCGCGAGTCGCGACAGGGCGGTGACCAGGTCCTGGGTCGAGCCGGGCCTGACGACCAGCGCGTCTTCGTCATCACTGAGGATTTCACCAATCGCATCCACGCTGGAGCCAACGATAGCCTGGCCGGCCAGCATGGCCTCCATCATCGCATTCGGGCAGCCGTCCCGTAACGAAGGTATCGCAAAGATATCGACGACATGGTGGTAGGCGAGCGCCTGCTCGCGCGACAGCCTGCCGGTCACGACGATCCGCTCGGCGATACCGCTATCGCTGATGAATTTCTTCCAGTGCGCCTTCTCCTTGGCGATGAAATCGCCGACCAGCAGCAGGGTCAGATCCATCTCCTTGATCAGTTCCCGGCAGGCCCAGATCAGGAAGTCGACACCCTTTTTATCGCGGAAATTGCCGAAGCTGCCGACCACGGTTCCACTCAGCCTCGGATCCGCCGTCGGTTTGTCGATACGGTCAAAATCAATCGGAACGATGGAGTTCCAGAAAGCCGAGGTTCTGTGACGAATTGCAGGGGCGAGTACATGGGCGCGCTTTTCCAGCTCGCGGCTGACGAAGGTCAGCCAGTCCGAGTTCTCCAGCGCCCAGAGGATCTGGCTGTGCTGCTTGGGGTTGAAGACGTTTCGGTGTATGTCGGCACCCCGGATACTGTTGATGACCGGTCTGTCGACCTCTTTGGCGAGCAGCGTGGTCAGGAAGCCGGTCTCGTTGAGATAAAAACCGTGGAACAGATCGAAGTGTTCCCGGTCGTGCAGCCTGCGTAGCTCGGCATAGACGTCGCTGAGGAAATCCTGGGTGGAACTCGCTTCGGTGCGTGCCACCGACTGGTAGCGGTGCACGAAGATACCCTCCTCGAGATTGCTGTCGAAGCCCTTGCGGTCCGTCAGCGCGTCGTCCCCTTTGCGGCGTTTCGAATGAAACACGACGACATGGATCTCGTGACCCTGATTGGCGAGCATCCCGCTGATGCGCTTGACCGATTCACCGACGCCGCCAACGTCGGGGGGGAACTCGAGTGTGGTGATACAGACCTTCATGCTAGACATTGCTGCTTATCTATCTTGTGTGGTGGGTTATCTGAAGAATGGAGCAATTTTTGCAGTAGGGATACCGTCGTACCGACGCCATCGAGGTCGATGTTCGCCGGGGCCGGCTCCCGCTCAAGAGCGCGCACGACCTTGTCCGCGAAACGGCCTGGTTCCAGATCATCCGCTCGGATAACCTCCACCACGCCAAGTTCAGCCAGCTTCTCCACCCGCTCGACCTGATCCATACCGCCATTGTTCGTGCACCCCATCAGCATGGCCCGCACACCGGTGGCAAGCACGTTCATGGTGGTATTGTAGCCTCCCATGCTGATCGACAGGTCGCTGCCGGCGAGTTTCTGGTGGAGGTCGGGGGTAAATCGCTCCACCCGGATATTGGCCTGTCCACGGGCCAGACCGCGCAGCCGATCGGCCACCGGATCCGGGCAGAAGGGGCCAGTGTACAAGCGGATCTGATGCGGAATCCGCCGGGCCAGCAGCGGTGCTGATCTGACCACGGCCTCGGCGAGCTCATGTCCGAAACGGCCGCCACCGATGCTGGCGATAATCGTCTTCGAGCTGGAAACCGAATCCGCGGTTATTTCGGGGACCACATAACCGGTGTAGGCGATCTCCGCCTGGATCTCGTCCAACCTGGAAAAGGAGCCGTGCAACGGCTGGAAGCCGGGGTCGCTATGCACCAGCAGCAGATCAAAGAAGCGGTTCATCAGGTCCACGACCTTGGTCTCGTAAGCCGCCTGATCCCTGCGCGTCACGAGGATGTCGCGCAGGCTGCAGACGATACGTGAACCGCTGCTTCTGGCGCGTTTCAGCAATGGCTTGAGTTCCGGACCGAACTGCCGGCGGCCGAATGGGTAGAGTTCGACCAGTAGGATCTCGGGGGAGAGCCGGGCATAGCTGTCGAGCATCAGGTCACGGCGCCGGGTGAATGCCTGCTCGAGGCTCAGCGCCGGATCAGCCGGCCGCAGGCTGGTAAATTCAGGGTCGCTGGTGATGGCCGGGAGCTGACACATATGGATCCCCGGCGGGGTCCGCAGGTCTTTGATCGACTCACCGCCATTGAGAAAGTGGAGATCGAAATGGTGGCTCAATCCCGCGGCGATTCGCAGGCTGCGAACCGTATGGCCGATGCCGAGACTGCTCTGACAGTAGAACAGCACCCGGCTCATGCCTGCCCGCCAGCGGCTGCGCAACAGGTGACGGAGCGGCTATTCCCCATGACCCTGTTCAACAGGGACGGTATGCGTTGCAGGCCACCGAAGTCGATCAGCTCACTGGCGCAACGCGGTGGCGCCAGGTCATGTTGGAGCCAGCCGGTGATCGATTCGGGTTTGACCTTACTGGGATGGAGCACGTCGAGCAGACCCAGTTTCTCGAGCCGTTCGGCACGGATCAGCTGCTCGCGCCGCGGAGAGACGCGCGGAACGATAAGGGCCCGCTTTTCCAGTGACAGAATTTCAGAAATCGTGTTGTAGCCGCCCATGGAGATAATGCGATCGGCGCGGGCCATCAAGCGCGTCGGTTCCGGATGGAACTCCGCTACCCGAAAGCGCGGATTCGCCGCCGCGTGAGCGCGCAATCTCTGCCGCATGGCGGATGGCATGAAAGGCCCGGTCAGCACCACCAGATTCATTTCGGCCGGCAGCCTGGCCTCACAGACCAACTGGGCCAGCGCACTGCCGTCCTGACCGCCGCCGGCCAGACAGAGCAGGGTCTCTCCAGGGGGCAGATCGAGTGTGTCACAGGCCTGCTGTTTTACGTTCGCGGTTGTGTCCGGGTTCAGGCCGCGGTTCAGATAGCCCGTATAATGTAATTTACGCTTGACCTGGTCCGAGAATGCGTATTCGCTCGCGGAGTCGTAGAAGTCCGGATCCCCATATACCCAGACGGCGTCGTAGTACTGCTGGATACAGGCTTCGTTGGCGCGTTGTTTCCACTCCTTTCGCACCCTATCCGGATCATCCAGAATATCGCGCAGGCCAAGTACACAACGGGTTTCTCCCCGGTCACACAGCTGTTCGAGCGCCCCCTCGATCTCCCCGTTGACGCCGCGAGGCACGTTATCCACGATCAACACGTCCGGCTGGTAGGCCTCCAGTGCACCGCGAATGGTCATTGCCCGCAGGTTAATCAGCTCGTCGAGGGATAGCCCGAGCGAACGCGACCGGTAATTGCCATCGGGCTCTTTGTAGAGCCCCGGCAGGGTGATGCAGTCCACGCCCCGCGGCATGGCAAAGCCGGTCGCAATATTGGCGCCCGTGAGCATCAGCACGTTGGTCCGCGTACCGGAACCGACCAGTGCCCGGGCGATTGACAGATTGCGGCGCATGTGGCCCAGCCCCATGGTATCGTGGGAATACAAGACCACCCTCAGTGGAGACGCCTGGTTTGTTATTCTCAATCTGTTCACCCTTTCGATCTGTTAGTGACCTCCCTATCCTCTAATCGTTATCAGTCTATTGTTGCTACAACGAAACCATGCATGCTCTGACAGAGTACCCTACCACCAATAGATGCGGATATTTGGGAATATTATCACAAACAATGCCAGGATTATACTAACAAAACATCGGCCTTTTTAAACGCAGCAATCCATGGTGTCAAATTCATTGGATATTGAGCGAAGGGTGGAACTGGATATGCCATACTTGTAGGCTGATTACTAAACGAACCTAACAATACAGGGAGGCAGAGATGTTCGGAAATCCATCATTAATGACTCGCATCGCCATTGGTAAGGGGATTGGTTTTCTATTCGGCCTCGCCGGGTTTATCCTTTTGCCTTATTTCTTACCGGATACCGGCTGGTTGTTTCGCTGGGGAATATTGTTGTGGTACACGACTGTCGGCGCCATTATCGGTGTGTTTGGTGTTTTCACCTATCACCCGGTGCTGAAGCTGCCTTTCCCCTGGTGGTTTCGCGCACCGTTGGTGGGAGCCTGGATGAATTTCGTGCTGACCTTCTTCGCTTATGATGCCATGCAGGTCATGATGGAGAAGTTGTTCGGTGAGGCTGGTGTTTTAAGTTCACCGTTCTGGTTTACCGCCGAAGGTGCTGTAGTTGGACTGGTCATCGGTTATTTCGCAACCCGATATGGCGGTGAAGGTAAAGAGACCGTCAGTCAGTAAGGTAGGGTGGGCACAGCCCACCAAATATCTCTCGAACTATCCTTTGATGGTGGGCGGTGCCCACCGGGCATATCCGATCGATGGCCCCCAACTCCGGCGGGCCATCACTGTTATCTGTGTATCAGGACACAATAGCCTCATCGAGGTCGATGGACTCGATGAGAAAATCATAACAGCGGTCACGCAGCTTTTCGTCAGCGCGCACCTTCATGGCGGCGCGTGGGTGCTGGTTGAGATGACCGCCGATACCGTAGATGTCATTGAACCCCCATTCGATCTCCTCGCGCAGTGGCACGAAGACATCCTGTATCGCCTTGTAGACCGGCCGCACATCAAACTTGGGATTCTTCAGAAAATTCAGCAGGAGTTCCAGATTGCAGTTGCCGGCACCACGGCCTATGCCATTGATGGTGGCATCCAGCAGGTTCACACCATCGATGATTGCCTGCTGGGTATTGGAGAAGGCCAGTTGCTGGTTATTGTGGGCATGGAAGCCTAGCTCCTTGCTCGGCGCGTGCTTTTTATACAGATTCAGATAGTCGGTTACCTGTTCAGAGTAAAAGGCACCATAACTGTCTACCAGATAGAGATAGTCTACCTCATCGGTTTCTTCCACCTGGTTCAAGGCCTCTACCAATTCAGTACGAATGGCTGCCGAGCAGGCCATGATGTTGATGGTGGTCTCATAGCCCAGATCCTTGGAACGCTTAACCAGATCCAGGCCTTTATCGATGTCGGGCACATAGCAGGCGATCCGGGCCATATCGAACGGACTCTGGTCACATGGTTTCAGACATTCAACATCAACCCGGCCGATATCGAACATAACCGCCACCTTGGGGCGATATTCACATTCGCAGGAATCGATGATCATCTTCAGGTCATCGTCGTCACAGAAATTCCATTTACCGAACTTTTCCCGGGTATAATCCTCACTCACGGCAAGTTTCTTACCAAGCTCCACGAAATCCACACCGGATTCACAGGCCGACCGATAGACCGCTTTGACGAAGTCGTCTGTAAAATGGTAGTTGTTGATCAGACCACCGTCGCGAATCGTGCAGTCCAGTACTTTGAGTTCTTTGCGGTACACTTAGGATATCCTCTTGACAGGCGTATCGATGTTGGAATCAAACCAGCTACAGTATCGGTTTCACGCCATAGTTGGGAAACTCATTATTCTAACCAAACACAGGGTTTCAAGCCACAATTTTGGCCATGCAGATAACAGAACAATTGATCATCCCCGAAAACGAGATTGAGATTAATCCAATCCGTGCTCAAGGGGCTGGCGGCCAGAACGTCAATAAGGTATCGACGGCCGTTCACCTGCGCTTTGATATACTGGCCTCTTCACTGCCTGCCGCCTATAAAGAAAACCTGTTAAGACTCAACGACCGGCGGATTACGAGTGATGGCGTGGTCGTCATCAAGGCCCAGAAGTTTCGTACCCAGGAAAAAAACAAGGAGGAGGCACTAAGACGGCTCAAGGAACTGGTCTTCAAGGCCGGATTGGTACGCAAAAAAAGACGCGCAACCAAACCGACAAAGGCATCACAGGTGCGGCGCTTGGACAGCAAGGCGAAAAAAGGCAGGCAGAAGAAGCTTAGGGGCAAGATCGATTTCGAGTAACTGAGGATGACTGATTCGAAAACAAATGCGGGCCGAATCGAGCGTGAAAAACGCACCATCGAGGCCATGCTGAACATCTACTGTTCAGACCACCACCAAGACAATGGCGTGCTCTGCGATGAATGCACGCAAATGCTGGACTATGCACGGCAGCGTCTCACTACCTGTCCATTCCAGCAAGCGAAACCAGCCTGCAATCATTGCCAGGTACACTGCTATGCACCGGAGATGCGCAAACGGGTAAAAGCGGTCATGCGCTACGCGGGCCCACGCATGACCTTGCGTTACCCGCTGCTCAGTCTGCTGCATCTCCTTGACAAGTTGCGCAAGGCCCCAGCCTTAGGGCCGGGGAAAAAATGACCGCATTACCAAGTTTGCAAAAGTGATTGCATGCAGACCAGGGCAACCACTGGTGGGAGGGAATCCGTTGTCGAGTACCCAGGTGTTTTTTCACAACCTGTCGCGATGAACCGCATGCAATTACATGCGGAACGTTTTGTCAGACCGGCCAGGATAACTGGGTCGCGGCTACCTCACTTGGCGGGAGTCACCTGGTAATCGTTACCGATGCAGGGTGCAGCATCGAACTCCACACCAAATCGGCGAGGTCTGTTACCTCCTGACATTTCATGGCGGATTACGCAACCCATCTCCATAACGCAAACCCAAGCTGAAAAGAAATATAGTATTTTTATTCATAGTTACGCGTCCCAATGATCTCCGTCGGCCAGGCAAAAACCCTACCAAATATTTCGGGCTCTATATAACGCAAAATACTTACTCCACCTACCCGCGCCACATTATATATTTGCATAGAATTCAGCTAGAGTTGGGAAAAATTATAAGCTTATAGCCATTCTGCAAGAGTCAGGGCTGCAGTAAAGCTAGCAAAGGACACAGGTTCGAGAGAGGTGGGCAAGCTTGTCATCTACGGACCGTATTTAGTCACCCAAGCTCACCACCTATTGCAATCGATCAAACACAGCTCTACATCGTAAATAACGATCCTGGATATATTGCCGTTTTGGGGTCATAGCCATTTTGGGGTCATATATGTCATTGTTTCTAGCTGTGGAAGATACATTTCGGGAGTGTCGCAACCCCCTGTTGCAGCGCATCACATGGTCTTTGATTTTGCTGTTGCTGAGCCTTGCAACAGTCGCTCAAGCCAACCAGACCGTCTTCACCACGCAGACACCGGCACGACCCGACGTCAGCGACCCTCAAAACAGCTATGAGCTGGGGATGAAGTTCCAGAGCGCTGCCGCCGGCTACATCAAGGCGATTCGGTATTATAAGTCACCCAGTGAGACGGGAGTCCATCAAGGCCAGATCTGGACCTCGGCAGGTATGTCACTCGCTACGGTGACGTTCGCCAACGAGACCGCCTCCGGCTGGCAGGAACAGCTCCTCGATACCCCACTCAACATCCAGCCCAGTACCACGTATGTCGTCTCCGTCAACGCCCATGCCAACTATGCATTCACCAAGAGCGGGTTGGCGACCTCGATTGTCAATGGCGACCTGAGCTCAGTCGCCGACGGTAACAACGGGATCTTTGGCACTCCTGGCATCTTCCCTACCAGTTCCTGGCAGGACAGCAATTACTTCCGCGATATCCTGTTCGCGTCCGGCCCCATCATCTTCGGGGTCAGTGGGGACAATCAGACGGGAGAGGCGGGATCTACCCTGCCCGATCCGCTTGTCATCGAGGTGCGGGACGCCAACGGTAATCCCCAGCCCGCTACGACGGTAGATTTCACGGTCACTTCAGGTGGCGGTCTGGTTTCACCCATCAGCGCGGTGACTGATGCCAATGGGCAAGCCTTCACCACACTCACCTTGGGCAGCGTGGCGGGTGCCAATACGGTCGACATCACAGCGGCGGGCGTCGGGACGATAACCTTCTCCGCCACCGCCACACCACCACCAGCCCCTCCCACACAGATTGCGTTGACACCAGCCGGTGCAGGCACCAACCTGTTCAATCCGGTCAACTATCAGGCCACAATCCAGGACCAGTTTGGGAATCCTGTTACCAGTGCGACGGATCCGGTCACCTTTTCGACCACTGGGGTCACCGGGACCTTTAGCCCCAGCGCAACCGTGACGCCGGCCAATGGTGTCGCTTCAGTCACGTTCACCCCAACGACCACGGGTACGGCAACCCTGACCGCCTCAGCCACCGGGCTCACAGATGGCACGGCCTCGCTCACGGTGAGCGCGATACCCGATCAAACGGTTTTCACGGGAGAGCTTCCCGCGGCATCCGACGCCAGCGATAACGGCAGCAGTTATGAGATGGGAATGAAGTTCCAGAGCGCTGCCGCCGGTTACATCAAGACGATTCGGTATTACAAATCACCCAGTGAGATAGGGACCCATCAAGGCAGAATCTGGACCTCGGCAGGCCTGTTGCTCGCCACGGTGACGTTCGCCAACGAGACCGCCTCAGGCTGGCAGGAGCAGGCCCTCGACACCCCGATCAACATCCAGGCCAATACGACCTATGTCGTCTCGGTCAACGCCAACAGCAACTTCGCGTTCACCAAGAGCGGGTTGGCGACCCCTATCATCAATGGCGACCTGAGCTCGGTCGCCGACGGCAACAATGGGGTCTTTGGCACGCCCGCCGTCTTTCCTACCGGTTCCTGGCAAAATAGCAATTACTTCCGCGACATCGTCTTTTTCGCGGGCCCAATGATGACCAAGGTCAGTGGCGACAATCAAACCGGCGATGTTGGCGCACCCCTGACTCAGCCGATGGTCGTCGAGGTGCGAGACGCAAATGGCGGCCCTCTCGCGGGGACGGCGGTCGATTTCGCGGTAACCTCCGGTGGCGGTTCGATAGCGCCCGCAACCGCCGTGACCGATGCCAATGGTCAGGCCTTTGCAACCTTGACGCTCGGTGCGACGACTGGCCTCAACACGGTCAGTGCGACGGCCGGCATGATCGGTACGCTCGAGTTCAGCGCCACCGCCCAACTGTCGGCGACCCAGCTCTCCCTGTCGCCACAAACCACGAGCACCAGTGTCTATGATAGCGTCACCTACCAGGCGACCGTACTGGATTCGCTAGGCAATACGGTGATATATGCCACCAATCCGGTGAGCTTCACTAGCACGGGGGTCTCAGGCGCCTTCGACCCTGGCGTCATCGTCACACCCATCAATGGGATTGCGACGGTAAATTTCACACCCACCACCACCGGTACGGCCAGCATAACCGCCTCGGCCAATGGCCTGACCGCTGATACGGCCAACCTGACGGTCTCCCCCCAGGCCAATCAAACCATCCTTACCAGCGAAACCCCGGCTAATCCCAATGCGAGTGACGGTGGCGCCGATTACGAAATGGGCATGAAGTTCCAGGCTGCGCGGGCGGGGAATATCACGGCCATCCGTTACTGGAAGGCCAGCAGTGACATCGGGCCGCATACCGGACACATCTGGGCGGACACAGGAGGCCTTCCGCTGGCGACGGTGACGTTCCTGAATGAAACCGGCTCAGGCTGGCAGGAACAGACGCTAACCACCCCGCTACCGATTCAACCGGCCAAGACCTATATCGTCTCCGTCAACGCCAACGGCAACTATGCCGTTTCCAATAGCGGGCTGGCATCCTCCATCGTCAACGGGGACCTGAGTTCGGTAGCTGACGGCAATAATGGTCTGTTCGGCCCCCCGGGCGCCTTCCCCACGGGCTCGTATCTGAGCAGCAACTACTTCCGCGACCTGGTCTTCGTCGCCGGCCCCACTCTCTTCAAGCTCAGCGGAGACAACCAGAACGCCCCGGTCAACAGCACACTCGCTCAGCCCTTCGTCGTGGAGGTCCGTAACATAGACGGCACTCCCAGCGCCGGGACGACCGTGGATTTCACCGTCACCGCGGGCGGCGGCACCCTATCGTCGGCCAGCGCGGTGACCGATGCCAGTGGACTGGCGAGCACCACGCTCACCCTGGGCACCACAGCGGGACTCAACAGCGTACGCGCCACCGCGGGCGCCTTCGGCAGCGTCGACTTCACGGCAACCGCCGATGTGCCCGCGGATTCCGGCACCACGCTCAGCCTGTCCGCAACGGACAGCAGCACCGTGGTCAATACGGCAGTCATCTACAACGCGAGCGTCCTGGATGTCTTTGGCAATCTGGTCACCACGGCCGCCAATCCCGTAAGCTTCACCGTTACCGGCGTGACCGGGGCATTGAGCCCGGCCGCAACCGTAACCCCCGTCAACGGCGTCGCCTCGGTGAGCTTTACACCTTCAGCCACCGGACTGGCCACCATCAGCGTAACGGCAACCGGTCTCACCGGGGACAACGCGGGCCTGACGGTCATTGATCCTGTCATTTCCATCGTGAGCGGCGACAATCAGAGCGGAACGGTTGGCTCCGCACTGAGCGCGCCCCTGGTCATCGAGGTGATTGACATCAGCACCGGCAACCCCATGGCGGGGACGACGGTCAGCTTCGCCGTCACCACCGGCGGTGGCTCGGTCTTACCGGCCAGCATGGTCACGGATGCGGCGGGGCGGGCCAGCACCAACCTAACCCTGGGTAGCGCGACAGGCACTAACAGGGTAACCGCAACCACTCAGTTGGCGGGCAGTGTTGTCTTCACGGCAACCGCCAATCCCGGGCTCCCGGTGGCCTTGAGCCTCGCATCGAGCAGTGCGAACGCCTTGGTCAACACAACCTTGGCATACGAGGCCAGCGTGCTCGACGAATTTGGCAATGTGGTTACAAATTGCACCAATGGGGTGAGCTTCAGCGTGTCAGGTGTCTCCGGCGCCTTTAATCCCGCCTCACCCGTGATGCCCACCGCCGGCGTCGCGTCCACGGACTTCACCCCAAGCAGCGTCGGCAGCGCAACGATCACCGCATCCGCGACCGGCCTCAGCAGCGCATCGGCCCCCTTGACCGTGACCTTCGGAGCGATCGCCAAGGTCAGTGGGGACAATCAATCGGCCGTTCCTAACACCACACTGCCACAGCCGCTCGTGGTTGAGGTGCGTGACGATGGTGCAATCCCGGTAGCGGGGATACCCATTACGTTCAGCGTTACCGGAGGCGGAGGTTCGGTTGCACCGGCCAGCGCCGTGACCGATGCAAACGGTTTGGCCAGTACCAGTTTCACGCTCGGCCCCCTAGCAGGTATTCACAGGGTCGCAGTCACCGCGGAGAATGTGGGCAGTGTCGGCTTCACCGCCACCACCCCCAATGCGATAACCATCGAGAACCAAAAGCTGGGCACCACGGATTGGCAAATCACCAACCCGGTCACCGCAACGACACCCGAGATCGAGGGCTATGCCAGCGCGACCAGTGTCAACCTGGGCGCCACCCTGCCTATCAAGGTATCGCTCGCGGAACCGGACCAGAACTACACCATCGACGTCTATCGTCTGGGCTATTATGGCGGCTTGGGGGGACGCCTCATTACCAGCGTCGGTCCCCTGATCGGGAATACCCAGCCGCCCTGTCTGATTACCGACCCGGCGACACTCCTTATCGAGTGCAACTGGACCACCTCTTACTTCCTGCCGGTCGGTACCGACTGGACCAGCGGACTCTATGTGGCCAACCTCACCGAGAGCGCCACGGGTAAACAATCGCAGATATGGTTCGTGGTGCGGGACGACAACAGCAACTCCGATATCCTGTTCCAGAGCAGTTTCACCACCTTCCTGGCCTACAACCACTACGGTTCCCAGGAGCGCCACAGCCTGTACGGTTTCAACAGCACATTGGGTCAGCGTGCCTTCAAGGTCTCCTTCGACCGTCCCTTCGGGCAGGTGACCACGGACCCGACTCGTTATGACAATATGCTGGATTACGAGTATCCCATGGCACGCTGGCTGGAATCACAAGGCTACGATGTCTCCTATGTCACAAACATGGATGTTCATGCCGATCCGAATCTGTTGTCACGGCACGAGACATTCATGTCCGTGGGCCATGATGAGTACTGGTCGCAGGCGATACGCGATAACGTGGAACAGGCCCGTGACGCCGGTGTGAATCTGGCGTTCTTCTCGGCGAACACCGCCTACTGGCGGGTACGTTTCGAGCCATCGGGGACCGGCGCGCCAGACCGGGTGATGGCCTGCTATAAGGACCCGGCAGCCAATGATCTGATCGCCCCAACCTATCTATGGCGCGGTCCCGAAAACAACAGACCCGAGAACGCGCTCCTCGGGGTGCTATACACGGGTAACGATATATTCGAGCAATACGGGGGTTATGACCACATCGTCACGAACAGTACAGACCCCTATTACGAATTCACGGGACTCAATGACGGAGACGCGCTGTTCGGTCTGGTGGGATTCGAATGGGATGCGGTCGTTCAGAACGGCTTCACGCCTTCCGGGCTCGTGACCTTGTCCCAATCCATCGTCGACCCCCTTGGCGGCGTCGCCCCCGGTCTGCCCCCGGGCACGGATACCACCCTATCGAACGCCGTTCGCTATACCGCGGCCAGCGGCGCCAAGGTGTTCGCCAACGGATCCATTCAATGGATGTGGGGTCTCGACAGCACCGGTGTCGGCGGTCTCGGGCCCCGCGTGGACACTCGCGCCCAGCAGTTCACGGTCAATCTGTTACGGGATATGGGCGCCAGGCCCTCTACGCCGGATCCGGCCCTGATCATACCCTGAGGAGTTAAACGTGCATCATACGCTCATTCACAGACTCACCCTGCCGGCGGCCATTCTGGCCATCGTTTTCACCCTCTTTGCCGAGAAGACGATGGCCCTGGCCGGTATCATCTATGGTGTTCGCGATCTCGGAAACCAGTTTGTCGTCAGCTCCATAGACCTCACGGATCAGGGCTTCGCCGCCGAACTTCTCGTGGGCAATAAGCCGGCCCAAGAGAGGATCCGGGACATCATCCTGCTAGCGGACGGCAGGCTGACGCTGCTCAGAATAAACGTCGTACGCGATGCGCAGAGCGACCGTTCGAACATTGAATTTCTTGGCGATCCACTGGAGGGACTTCAGCAGCGACCCCAGGACACGATTCGACTCAAAGGGCTTCCCCTGGCGCATGGAGCCAGTACCGCCACGCGGTCGAACGGGGGAAGCGGCCAGCCGCTCAAAACCCTCGTCAGCCACTTCACCGACACACCGCCCTACTCGGCGGGAGTGATCGACCTTGCCACCAGTCAGGTCAGCACCCTGCCCATCCAGCTTCATGAGCAGGCCCGCTTCGCCAATCTCACCCTATGCCCTGATGGCATAACCTATGGCACGAGCCTCGGAATCCAGGGTGGCGGAGTCCATCTCGTACGCATGGATTTCGAGCTTGGAGGTTTTACCGATATCGCCAAGTTACGCTTTGAAGGAAAATCGCTGCGCGACGACCTGAAGAGTCTGACCTGTTCCTCGTCCGGCGAACTCTTTGTCCTTGGCGATCCCTCCTACCGTGGATTCAATTCCCTGTTTCTGATCGATCCCTTAACCGGTGACCTTACCTTCGTCCGTGCTTTCGATGTCGATTTTATTACATCCCGCTGAGGCTTGTGAAATAACCTCGGCGGAGAGAGGAAGGCGCACAAGGAAACGGTGATCCGATCCACGCGTCGTGCATGGGCGGTTAACATTGAAGATTCGGATAGGGGTCAAAGCGCCGACGTGAATTATCGCCCCTAAATTTATCGTTCGGGTTGACAGTAAAAAACTGCAATGGAACCCGAACCACTACAAACATCTGGGATATCTGTATGACTCGATCCCTGCCGTCGCCCCGCCTGATCCTGCTCTCGGCGATAGCCACTCTGATCATCGGACTGGCCACATTCACGGTCACTACCGTATCTACCTCCGGTTCCCTCGTATGGAGCGACGGCCTGCCCTACTTCCTGTATGCACGCTCGGCAGTCCTGGACTTGGATACCGACATCACCAACGAGTACGACGAACTTGATGCGCAGTTCCCCGCGGACGCGAAACTGATGGTTCCGCTAAGAAGCTGGACCATGCGGGATCCGCGGACGGGGAGAATTGTCACGCCCTGGCCCGTGGGTGCTGGGCTCGTCATGGTGCCATTCTATGCCTCCGGTTACGCAGTTGAACTCGCTGCCGCGGCCATCACTGGCCAACGACCCGATTCCTACGGAATCATCCCACAGTATTTTTTTTGCTTTGGCGCTCTCGCCTATGGCCTGTTGGGGTTTTGGGCCATTTTCCTCTGCTGCCGCGAGGTGGCAGACGATACCCCAGCCTACCTTGCTTCACTTGGAATCATTTTTGGCGGCCCTGCGGCCTTCTATATCTTTTTCAACCCCTCCATGGCCCATGCCTCATCACTGGGTTTGATTTCCCTTTTAATCTTACTCTGGCTCCGGCAATGGCGCGACGGGACAAGCCATAGCGGGATAGCGTTCCTGGGGCTGCTGCTCGGAACCGCGTTCACGGTACGTTATCAGAATGCGCTGTTCGGTGTTCTCCCGCTTGCCCTCATGTTTCGTGAAACCTCCCGTAGACCTTTTTCCAGGTTGCTGTTAATCGGGAGCTCAGGCATTGCCGGCTTGCTCATTCCCCTGTCAATTCAGTTCCTTCACGCATACTTTTGGGGTGCATCGGGAGATCCTGTAATCAGTCAACAAAGTGGTGTAGTAGTTGGCCAGTATCCGTTCGATCTCAAGTCGCCCTATTTTTTCCACGTGCTTTTTTCCTCCCGGCATGGCGCCTTCTACTGGGCCCCTGTACTGGCTATGGGGATGCTCGGGCTTGTGTGGGCCGCGCGCAGGCAGAGCTGGGCCTGGCCCTTATTGATAGCCTTGCTGGTCAATGTCTATCTTATTGGCGCACTCGGCATGGCGTATTCGGATCTGCAACCCGGCACCGGCCAGGAATCAGACTGGAATACCCACTGGAGGGGCGCACCCTCCTTTGGCATGCGATACCTCACCGAGTGTGCAGCGCTTTTTGCAATCGGACTGGCGGTACTTATAGATTCGTCGACCAGATGGGTAGGGAAACTGTTTTGGCCGCTTGTGCTCTCACTCCTGGCTGTCTGGAACGGACTTTTGATTCTGGCTTACGGCCTGAAGACGATTTCAAGGTCTTATAGCTTGACCTATCATGACATGCTGATCGGTGTTAGCGAGGCGCTAAAACAGCTTGTTCAAAGAATCTTTTGAGAGCCCGAGCTGGCAGAGAACCGGTCCGGCAGCCAGATATCGATTGGGGATAATGAATATACCCATCACGGATAGGTTTTCCCGAGGAAGGGTGCGTCATTCTTGTTCCGTGGCAAGGCGCGATGACGCGTAATAGCCGGTCTATTGCAAGGAATCGCAACACAGCCACGGGGCGAGAAGGGCGTGCGATTTCCGGGGAAACCTATTCGTGATGGGTATACTTCTATGAACGGGAGACCAACACTACCCCGGCCACAATGAGCAGGGTACCAATGATTCTGATCATGCCAATATTTTCTTGCAGGAGGAGCCAGCCGAGGAGCATCGTCATGACGAACCCGAGACCAACGAACGGATACGCCATACTCACGTCGACCTTGGACAGGACGACTAACCAGAGTCCGGCACCCATCACGTACATGCTGAGGCCGAGAAAGACATAGAGATTTGTGGCGACGTCCCATGCAGTCCCCATACCCAGACCATTGGCGAGCGACGACTGTATTTGTGAACTCGACATCCCGTGCTTCATTATTATCTGGGAAAGGGCCGAAAGTGTGACGCAACTAATAATCAGAAAAAATATCTTGATGGTCATTGAAATACTCCTGTTGTTATATTGCTATTCACGCTGCCCGGCAGCCCTAATTTTCGTGGATCTATCGTAAATACGGCAGTATAATTATCAGACAAAATAATAATACGAGCTAAACACTTTACCGGCCTTGAAATCATATAATCTGTTTGCGGTGAGATATCAATCCATCGCAACATAATATGATGGATGCAAGGCAGGTGTAGTGGATAGCACACACAACTATAATTAACTTCCGCGCGGGTATGTATACCGTGAAGAATATAAATAGCATAAATACGGTCTCAATTCTCGGTGTCACAATCAGCAACGCCTCCAGCGAAGAAGCCATTGCGCTTATCGAGGGCCTTTTCGCCGGCAACAGTGAAACGACTCATCCCATCTATATTGTCAATGCCCACACCCTGAATCTGGCCGCGGAAAACCCAAGGTATCATGAAACCCTGAATAGTGCTTACAGGGTTCTTGGTGATGGAACGGGTGTCCGCTGGGCCGCGCATCAGCGCGGAGTCCGGATGAAGGACAACCTGGTTGGAACCGACCTGGTGCCGGGCATTTTTACCGCTACCGCCGGCCGCGGCTATGGTTATTTCCTTTTGGGCGCAGACTCGGACAGCATCGAACGCGCCGCGCGACATTGTGAGAGGTCTTATCCTGGTTGGAAACTTGCGGGCTACTCCCAGGGCTACCTGGATGAGGAGGCTAGCCGTCAGGTTATAGCAACGATCAACGCAGTGCGGCCACACCTGCTCCTCGTGGGCATGGGGAACCCTAAACAGGAGCAGTGGATTCACAGCTACCGGGACCAGCTCCGGGTACCTGTCGCAATCGGTGTCGGTGGACTCTTCGATCATTGGGCGGGG
>JBDLIF010000003.1:0-23761 GCA_039714955.1 Pseudomonadota bacterium
TTCACCAGCACCCACTTGCCCCGATAATCGGACAGTCGGTGGGTTTTACCATCCAAGCCTGGCAGTTCAAAATCCACCGGGTCCGCTGCCTGGCTGCAGGAGATCAGCCCCAGACAGATGAGTAAAACGGACCACAACTGATGTGGCGTGGGCTTCATATTCTTCTCCCGACGCTGTGCGGTATTGCTGAGCGGACACATAGTAGTTCGTCAAACCCCCATTCTCTGGCTTAATGAATCCTGATTCAATTACCAGAAACCCCCAGAGTTATTGTTAAAACCGTGAGCTGGAACCGAATTTACATCCTGCATTTGCGCATTATCACAACAGAATACTATGTCATTGTGGCCAAAAGGCGGCTATAAATAAGGAAAATAAGCAGTTTGATACCTATGTTTCAGTTTTTAAGTAAGCAGCAACCATCCTCCCAATCAAGGCCCTTTCTGGTACCAACGCCTGACCCGTTCGAAAACCCCTTGGTGGAGATCAACCCGGCACAGCTACGGCAGTGGGCGGTGGGTCTGCCTTTCGCCAATCCGCAACAACTCGCTGAAGCGGTCATCACCAGCCTGGGCAGGCTCAATCGCTTCCCCGGACGGGTGAAAAAGCGCGAAGAGCTGATGGCGATCTACCGCACACCCTGCAACCGTCTGCAACAGGCATCACTGGAGCAAAGGACCTCCCTGCCAGCCAGGCTGCATCGGCAACTGCTGCAGGAGATGGCCTTCGGATACCTGCATCTGGTGAATGATTGCCTGACCAACAAACCCTCAATCAGGTCGAGAAAACAGCTGCAATCCAATATCTACGCCGCACTCAGATTTCTTGTCCTGGAGTATCTCATTGCCTGCGAGGAGTATGACTGTCGGGCCATGATGACACGCAGAGAGATTATGAAGCTGCATACCCTGGCCAAGGAGCAGGGCCTGCAGAACGAACCGGTCGATGACATGGAGCAATCCACCAACCAGACCATCTCGAAGCAGACCAAACTCACCCTGTTGTTATCGCTGCTCGACCCCTGCCATCTGCAGGAGGGTGAGGCGCGAACCGTATTTGACTACCTGAGCAACCTGGCCGATGCCGCCAGGTTTGACAAGCTGGAATCTGTACCCGAACCCGCGGGGCATTATGTGATTGACCGACTGGGCGAGGTTGCACCCTATCTTTTCAATCCCAAGGATATCGAGACATTACCCCCTCACCGCTTCTGCCTCTTCAACCTGATCCCGGTCAGCCAGCGGCTGCACCAGGACCTGCGCACCATCGAAAAACAGGCTGACGGAAAACCGCGGGAGCTACAGCACCTCAGCTCCAGGGCGGCGGCCAATCTCCTGCGTCGGATGCTCAAATCCTGGCATATCCGTCTGGAGCGGAACAGTGAGCGCCATACAACATCTGGCCAGGTGAGATTATGGCTTGGCTTACAGCCCATTCACCGCTTTTTAACGGGAGAAAGTGCGTCCGGGCTCTCTGTTGCCACTGACAATGAGGAGATATCCCTCGCCCTGGAGACGGGTGGCCTGGGCACAGTGAGGCCAAATACCTATCAGCCACTCGACTGCTGGCGTTTCAACCAGAGCCGGTCCGGTGTTGCCCTGCATCTGCCCATACCCCAGACAACCACACCCCAGGTGGGGGAGATTGCATTGATCGCTAAACCGACCGGCAATAACCGCGATGAATGGAAGCTGGGCATCATCAGGCGAGCCCTGCGCAAAGATGAGGAGATATTGGAGATCGGCATGCAATTCATCCATGGCAAGATAGTCCCGCTCTCCATCCAGCCCCTCGACCTTGATGAGGATGGGGGGCCTCCTACCCTGCCCGCCCTCTATATCGATCTGGGGGGGATAGATCGCAGCTCCCTGCTAGCACCACGGGAGATACTGGAACCAACTAAGGCATACCGGGTCGAGGAGATGATTCCGGCGCCGGTGATTTCTCCCGTTCAGCTTACCGAGGGAACCGCCATGTTTGAGCAATTCAGGATAAGGCGAGTCTAGTCCGGAGAAAAACTCATTCCCTCCCCCTGCGGGCTAGGGAGGGGGAGTTTCCGGACGGAAACTAGACCAGCTCCTCCAGCGGCCAGTTCATACTCTTGCGTAGATCCTGATCCAGCTCGCCAAGCACCTTGGCCAAGCGGGGCGACTCCCGCTCAAGATCCCGGCGTTCCGGCAACACGAAGGGCGCCGCAAGATAGAGATCGACAAGCTTCACATCTCGCAGATCCCTGGCCAGGGCCCAGGACTTATCCTCGGTACGCAGCAACAGTCCGGCCCGCCGCAATTCTTCAAGCAAGCGATCCAGATACTCCTCCGCCACCTCCGGCTCCAGCTTCACCAGCTGGTGACAATTAACCGCCACGCCCTCCCGTTGTGCCCGGCGAAGATGCCCAAGCAGCCGAATTGCCAGGAGAAAATCACCGCCTCGCCGTTTGCCCGAAGCTTGCCAGTCATCCCGGTAGATCCCCAGACAGTAGGTGAACTCCGCCCCCAGCAGAGTGACCAGCCAGGAGAGATAGAGCCAGATCAGAAAGATCGGCACCACCGCCATGGTGCCGTAGATCGCCTCATAGGTGGGGAAGCGAGTCACGTAGAAGGCGAACCCACGCTTTGCCAACTCAAACAACAGGGCCGCCAGCACGCCACCTGCCAGGGCATGGCGGAAAGGCACCAGCCTGTTTGGCACCACCGCATAGAGGAGCGTGAAGGCCAGGGCCGAGATCACTACCGGCATGATCCCCAGCACCCGGGTGCGTAGCTGCAGCACCGTCTCGCCATCGGAAAAAAGCGGCATCGAGACCAGATAGGAGGTCACGCCCACACTGAACACAATCAGCAGCGGCCCCAGGGAGAGGATGGCCCAGTAGACCATGAAGGTAGCCACCGGACGCCGCTTCCTGCGTACATGCCAGATGACATTCAGGACCTTATCGATATTCGACATCAGCATCAGGGCCACGAACAGCAGAAAGATGAAGCCGACCCCGGTCAAGCGGGTCGCCTTCTGGCTGAAGTTACGCAGATAACCATGCACGGCCTCGCTGGCGGCCGGCACGAAGTTCTCGAAGACAAAGTCTTCGATCTGCTGGGCCAGCAATTCCGAGGCGGGAAAGGCGGAGAAGAGCGCCAGCATCACCGCCATCAGGGGTACCAGCGACAACAGCGTCGTGAAGGTCAGCGCAGCGGCGTTCGGCACCCCGCCGTCCCTGACAAAGTGGTGCAGCAGCAGAAGAGTGAACTGCTGGACACGCCGCGGATAGCGCTGGACCTGTGCGATAAGATCCTGATTCATCCCGATTTAGCCATATCAAACATCACATCAAGTATGCCATAGAGTGATAGGTTTGTTTGTATCCTCAAACGGTTTTGTAGCTGAGCTGAATGGGTGGTTACAATAGCCGACATTATTTTGGAGAGAAAATCGATGAGCGTAGAGATCTACCACAACCCCCGCTGCAGCAAATCCCGTCAGGCCCTGCAGCTCCTTAAAGAGAGCGGCGTGGAGCCCGAGGTGGTCGAATACCTGAAGACCCCACCGGACCGGGCCACCCTGGAGAAGATCCTGGAGATGCTGGGTATGGAGCCCCGTGAGCTGATGCGGAAAAAAGAGCAGGCGTACAAAGAGAACGGCCTGGCCGATCCAGCGCTGACCCGCGACCAGCTCATCGACGCCATGATCGCCCACCCCAAGCTGATTGAACGCCCCATCGTGATCAAGAACGACAAGGCCGCCCTCGGCCGACCGCCGGAGCAGGTACTGGAGATCATCTGAGATGGCGGAAATACTCATTCTCTACTATAGCCGCTATGGCGCCACCGCCGAGATGGCCCGACAGATCGCCCGGGGGGTGGAGGAGATCCCCAAGGTGACCGCCAGACTACGCACCGTCCCGCCTGTCTCAACCGTCTGCGAGGCCACGGAAGACATCATCCCGGAGAGCGGTGCTCCCTACGCCACCGTTGATGACCTGCGGGAGTGCAGCGGCCTGATCATGGGCAGTCCTACCCGCTTCGGCAACATGGCCGCGCCGCTGAAATACTTTCTCGATCAGACCGGCCAACTCTGGATGACCGGTGCCCTGATCGGTAAACCGGCCTCGGCGTTCACCTCCACCTCCAGCCTGCATGGCGGCCAGGAGACGACCCTGCTCTCGATGATGTTGCCGCTGCTGCATCACGGGATGTTGCTGCTCGGTGTGCCCTACAGCGAAACCACCCTGCTGCATACCAGCAGCGGCGGCACCCCCTATGGCGCCAGCCATCTGGCCGGCCCCGACAGTAAGCTGCCCCTGAGCGAGGATGAGAAAAGGATCTGCCATACCCAGGGCAGACGGGTTGCGCAGACGGCCAAGCGACTCTTAACGGAGAGCTGATGGCCAGCCAGCTGCCCCTCGGTATCGAACTGAAACCCACCATCGATTTCAGCCGTTTCATCAGCGGGCAAAACGCCCAGGCGGTCGCCCGCCTGCGCAGCGGACAGGACCCCTTTATCTACCTCTGGGGGGAATCAGGTTGCGGTAAGAGCCACTTGCTGCAGGCGGCCTGCCGCCAGCAGGATGCAGAGGGGGCACGCTGCGCCTATCTGCCACCCGCCGAGATCACCGGGCTGTCCCCGGAAATGCTGGAAGGCCTGGAGAGCATGGATCTGGTCTGCCTGGACGACCTGGAACAGCTGCTGGGGGATCCGACCTGGGAGCTGGCCCTGTTCAACCTCTTCAACCAACTGCGCGATCACCGTGCCCAGCTGTTCATTGCCGCCAACGCGCCCCCCGGCCAGTTGCCGGTCAAACTCAAGGACCTGGCCTCACGCCTGACCTGGGGACCCTGCTACCATCTGATTCCGCTGAATGACCCGGAACGCCTGGAACTGCTCATCAGCAGCGCGGAACAACGGGGTCTGAAGCTCTCTCCGGAGACCGCCGGGTTCCTGCTGCAGCGGACCCCCAGGGACATCCACTCCCTCACCCGGCTGGTAGAGCGACTGGATCAGGCCTCGCTCGCCGAACAACGCAGACTGACCACCCCTTTTGTCAGAAAGGTTCTGGGGTTATGAACAGCCAGGCTTAGCGGTAAGATAGTGGGATAAATTTGATTCGGACATAACCTCATGACGACACAAGAGACCATTCAACAGAAGCTTCAGACCGCCTTCTCTCCGATGCACCTGGAGGTGATCAACGAGAGCGACAATCACAACGTCCCGGCGGGGTCTGAGTCTCACTTCAAGGTTGTGCTGGTCAGCAAGGCCTTCAAGGGAGAGTCCCTGCTTGCCCGCCACCGGCAGGTCAACAAGCTGCTCGCTGACGAGCTGCAGGGGGGCGTACACGCCCTGGCGCTGCATACCATGACCCCCGAGGACTGGTTCAACCAGGGGGGCAAGGTCAGGCAGTCACCCGAGTGCCTGGGTGGTTCCAAAGAAAGTTGATGGGACTGGCGGACAAACTGTCGGCCCGCCTCAGATGGAGGGCGCAGCGGCAGCGCTCCCCCGAGGAGCAGCAGCAAGTGGATAGCGCGACCCGTGGTCTGGCGCTCTACCAATTCCCTTATTGCCCCTACTGCGTGAAGGTCGGTCGGACTGTGCGGCGCCTGCAGCTGCATATCGAGCTGCGGGACGCCACCAATAATCCAGCTCACCAGCAGGCGCTGAGGCTAGAGGGCGGTAAGCTGCAGACCCCTTGCCTGCGGATCGAGCAGGCGGGCAGCGAAACCCAATGGCTGTATGAGTCCGCGGATATCATCCGTTATCTGGAACAACGTTTTGGCTGAGGAAAGATTCGATTTACTCAGAATAGTCATCGTCTCGAAAGTACTTGCATGCCTGTGCCCATGACCGTTGGCGGGAGGGACCCCGCCGTCGAGCTTACAGGGAGGTATTCATAGCGTGTCACGGGCACAGGCATGCAAGGACTTAACAACTCTTGCTTCAACCTAGAATCCGCAGTTGGACGGGGTAGAGTGTGCGTTTTTGGGGGTGCAGGTCGAGGCGCAACGACGCGGAATAGTTATTCTATTCCAAGAAGTTGCAACGAAGACATGTGCCGCCAAAAACGTGCAATCTACCTCGTAGCGTGATTCACCTAGCAGATGAGTCGGTCTATCGAACAAAATGCACTTGAATTCAACTCGTTGATAGTAGAATGGAGTGGTCAACTGCGGAATCTAGGTTCAACCACACTCCGCCACCATGACGCATTTCAGGATGGCGTAATCCCAGACCCCGTCCAGGGCATCGAAAACCGGTTTCAGGCGTCCCTCTTCACAGATATCTAGCTGATCCATCAGGGCGGCGATCTGCGCATAGTCCGCCTCATCCAGCGGCAGAATCCGGCGCGCATCCAACAACCCCAGCTCCAGCGCATCGGCAAAGTGGCTGTAGACCGTGCTGAGCTTGAGTTCGCGCCGCTGGGCGATGGCTTCGGCGTCCAGCCCGGAGTGAAACAGCCAGAGGGTCTCGTTGACCGTGTCGCTGAGATTGTTGCGCAGCAGCTCCGGCAGGGGATGCTCATGGATGCGCAACAGAAACTGCTGGCCATAGCGGGCCAGCTTGCTCTCCCCCACCCCGCTGATATACCCCATGGCCTGCAATGAATCCGGTCGGCCGCGGGCCATCTCACTGAGGGTGGCATCGTGAAAGATCACATAGGGCGGCACCCCCTGCTGCTCCGCCAACTGCAGGCGCAGGGCGCGCAGGGACTCGAACAGGGGCTGGTCGCAGCTGCGCAGCTCCAACGACTTACCGCTACGTTTCGGTTTCTCCTTTTCCGACTTGCGCTGCCTACGCAGGGTCAGGCCCTGTTCGCCCCGCAGCAGCGGGCGGCTCTTCTCGGTCAGGCGCAGCGCGCCATGCCCGCCCAGATCGATATCCAGGAAACCTTGGGCGATCAGCTGGCGGAACAGGCTGCGCCACTCGACCGCGGAAAGCCCCGCACCAATGCCGTAGGTTGAGAGCCGATCGTGACCGAAACGCCGGATGCGCTCATCCTCCCTGCCGCGCAGTACATCCACCACATAGTTCACCCCAAAGCGCTGGCCGGTGCGGTAGACACAGGAGAGGGCCTTCTGCGCCAGCTCCAGGCCATCCATCGTATCCGGCGGGTTGAGGCAGTTGTCACAGTTACCGCAGGGCCTCTCCAGCCCCTCACCGAAGTAGGCCAGCAGGGTCTGGCGGCGGCAGCTGGTGAGTTCGCACAGCCCCAGCATCGCCTCCAGCTTGTAGTGAGCGATGCGCTTGAACTGTTCCTCCGCGTCCGAATCCAGGGTGAACTGGCGCAGGGTGATCACATCCTGCAGGCCATAGGCCATCCAGGCATTGGCGGGCAGGCCATCCCGCCCCGCCCGGCCGGTCTCCTGGTAGTAGGCCTCGACGCTCTTGGGCAGATTAAGATGGGCGACGAAGCGTACGTCCGGCTTGTCTATACCCATGCCGAAGGCGATGGTGGCGACGATGATCACCCCCTCCTCGCGCAGAAAGCGGGTCTGGTGACGACGGCGCAGATCGGCCGGCATCCCCGCATGATAGGGCAGCGCTTTGCGCCCCTTGTCGCTCAGCCAGGCGGCGATCTGTTCGACCTTTTTTCTGGAGAGGCAGTAGACGATTCCCGCATCCTGGGGATGCTCCCGCTGCAGGAAGCGCCACAGCTCCTCCCGGGCGTTCTGCCCCTCGGCCAGGGCGTAGCGGATGTTCGGACGGTCGAAGCTGTTGATATAGACCTGCGCCTGGTTTAGCCCTAACTGCTCGACAATCTCCTGGCGGGTGCGCTCATCGGCGGTGGCGGTGAGGGCGATGCGCGGCACCTGGGGATAGCGCTCGTGGAGGATAGTCAGGCGCTGGTAGTCCTTGCGGAAGTCGTGTCCCCACTGGGAGACGCAGTGAGCCTCATCGATGGCGAACAGGGCGATGGGGACCTGCTCCAGCAGACTCAGGCTGCGTTCGGTGAGCAGCCGCTCCGGGGCGATATAGAGCAGGTCCAGCTCCCCCGCCAGCAACGCCTGCTCGGTAGCCCAGATGCTACGCGGATCCAGGCTGGAGTTGAGAAAGGCGGCGCGGATGCCGAGCTGGACCAGGGCATCCACCTGATCCTGCATCAGCGCGATCAGCGGCGAGATCACCACCCCCACGCCGGGCCGCACCAGGGCCGGGATCTGGTAGCAGAGCGACTTGCCGCCGCCGGTGGGCATCAGGGCCAGGGCATCCCGCCCTTCCAACAGTTCCGAGATAATCTCGGCCTGATTGTGGCGGAAGCTATCATAGCCGAAGGTGGTGTTGAGGATCTGTTGTGCGCGCTGCATGGGCGGCATTTTATCCATTACTCACCGACGTTGTCTTAAATTTGTTGGCGATTAGCGGGATGGCGGAAGGCGCTGCGCTTTTCCGCCCTACCTGCTGACGATGCGGCCGCCATAGATCCCTCACGTGCAGGACGGCGAGCAAGCCCAAAGATAATCCCCAAATCAGCCAACTCGCCGGCGCCATCTCCCTTCTCTGTTAGTGTTTGTTTCCAATCAACTGCCCATGCGATCGACAGAACACGAATTTCAGTCGTTATTATCAGATTTAACCCCTACCACTAAAATATATCAACGTAGGGTGGGCACCGCCCACCATCATAGGGTCGTCCGAAAACCAATAGGTGGGCGGTGCCCACCCTACTTGACTTTGGGACTTACAAAGCTGGTTGGGTCTTGTGAGTGGTCGGGTACGGGTTGGCGGGACCCTCGGTGGCAGGACGCCACCGTGGAGCCTACAGGGAAGTATTCACGGCGTGTCCCGACAACCCGTACCCGACCACTGGATTGCTTGAGCTGAGCTTTATCATCAAATACCCGTGGATTTGAAGTAGTCCCGGGTCAGCCTGAACACCACCGGGCTCAGCAGCAGCAGCGCCACCAGGTTGGGCACCGCCATCAGGGCATTCAGGGTGTCCGCCACCAGCCAGACGAAGTTGAGCTGCTCCTGGGCCATGGCACCTACCGGGATCATCAGCACCCAGAGGATGCGGAAGGGGGTGATCGCCTTCACCCCGAACAGATACTCGGTGCACTTCTCTCCATAGAAACTCCAGCCCAGCAATGTGGTGAAGGCGAAGATCGCCAGGCCGAAGGTCACGATATAGCCACCGAAGCCGGGCAGCGCCCGCTCGAAGGCCATGGAGGAGAGGGCCGCACCGGTCTCGCCGCTGCTCCAGGCGCCGGTCACCACGATGGCCAGGCCGGTGATGGAGCAGATGATCAGGGTATCGATAAAGGTGCCGAGCATGGCGATGCTGCCCTGACGCACCGGGTTGTCAGTGGTGGCCGCCGCATGAGCGATAGGCGCGCTGCCCAGACCCGCCTCGTTGGAGAAGATCCCCCGCGCCACCCCGAAACGGATCGCCGCCCAGACCGCCGCACCGGCAAACCCACCGGTGGCGGCCGTGGGGGTGAAGGCGTGATGAATGATCTCTATCACCGCTGCGGGAATCGCCGCAATATTGAGCGCCAGCACCAACAGACCTCCCAACAGATAGGCGATCGCCATGAAGGGAACCAACGCGCCCGCCACCTCGGCGATGCGCCGGATACCGCCAAGCAGCACCAGGAAGGCCAGTATCGCCATCACCAGGCCGGTATAGGCCGGTTTGATATCCAGGTTGGTCTGCAGCACATCCGCCACCGAGTTGGCCTGTACGGTGTTGCCGATGCCGAAACCCGCCAGGGCGCCGAAGAGGGCAAACAGCATGCCCAGCCAGGCCCAGTGGCGACCCAGGCCATTCTTGATGTAGTACATGGGACCACCCACATGGTTGCCATCCTCGTCCACCTCCCGGTAACGCACCGCCAGCAGCGCCTCGGCGTATTTTGTGGCCATGCCGACCAGCGCGGTACACCACATCCAGAACAGGGCACCGGGCCCGCCCAGGGCGATGGCGGTACCGACCCCGGCAATGTTGCCGGTACCGATGGTAGCCGAGAGAGAGGTCATCAAGGCGTTGAAGGGGGTGATTTCACCCTCACCCACAGCTTTGCGACCCTGCCATAGCATGCGAAAGCCATAGCCCAGCTTGGCCAGCGGCATCAGCTTCAGACCGAGCATGAGAAAGATACCGGTACCCAGTATCAGCACCAGCATCACCGGCCCCCAGACCAGGCTGTTCAGCCCTTTTACCAGACCGACCAGAACATCAATCATCTCCATGCAAATTCTCCATCGCGGTTTGTTGTTCGGAATAACCTTACAAAGACAGTAAGTAAAGAGTTAACCCAGTCACCATACTGGAATTATGAAACCCTTGACAATTATCATGTAATTTTTCGGCTTTCTCCTTAAGAATACAGAGCTGCGCGCCGAATATTCAGTTGAAGCTTGATCATCACCCCGGGAGTGGGATCACATGTCCGTTTGCAAAAGTATCAAGGTATTTACCCGAAAACATGAATGGCTGGCCGACCTTTTCGCCCTGCTGGCGGTGTTGATCCTGTTCGGCTCACTCTATCTGGGCCTGGCCTACCACTCCAGCATCATGAACTGGCTGTCGCAGAATCTGTTCGTCCACGCACCGGTTGTACTCGGCACCATCCTGCTGGAGTTGGCGGTGATATTTTTTCTGCTCAACATCAGCTCGGTCACCTATACCGAAGAGGATGACGAGGGCTGCTTCCACACCTTCAGAGGGCGCCGCGCCGGCACGGGCTCCGTCAAAATGGCGTTCAATGGCTTGCTGCACCATATCGAATTTGTGGGAAAAAAACACCGTTGAAACGGGGCTTTTTTCTTTTTAGCTGATGTTGCCCCGGGCAAGGCGGCTATCCGCTCATGACCCAGATCAATCTGTTTAAACCTAAACACAAGAGCGGGCCAGCAGAATCGTTCGACACTCTGCTGAAATGCAGAAACGTGTTGATAGAACGCATCCAGAGCCCGGCAGGAACCCGTTCGCAGTTGCTCATTCAGGATCAGGACGAATGGGTTTGTCTGCTGCAAGGTAACGCAAAGCTGGAGATGGATAAGGCGCTTATCAAGCTAACCGCCGGCGAGGCCCTCTTCATACCGGCCGGCACACCCCATCGGGTAGTCGACACCAGCGAGGAGCCAACCTGCCTCTGGCTGGCGGTGCATATAGACTAATAGTCCCTACATTTGCACCAGCCCGTCACCATAGTCGATTACCACGCCCTTGGGTGTAATCTGATCCAAGCGCATGCCCTTCAGCTCCAATGAATCCCCCTCCTGATAACGCTTCATGTTGATGATCACGAAGCGTTTGGAGACATCCGAGTTGAAGACATGGATGTTGACCTTCAGATTGGCTAATTTCTTCTGTACCTTAGACGGCATCTCCCAGACCAGCGGAATCTGAGCCCATGCGTCCTCCTCCTTGGGCTCGACCGGCTTCTCCGCTGCAACATCCGCGGTCACCTCAGCAGTCTCCTGCTCCGGGGCTGCCGGCGGTGTCTCTACCATCGGTGAACTCGGGCTGTCGGTCTCGGTCCGTGAGCTGGGGCTGGGGGCGGGCACGACCTTGGCGACAGGTTGGTCGATCCGCACGGGAGATTCAACAGCTAGCTCCGGTTCCACCTTCGCCACCGGCAGGGGTTCCTGAACAGCTTTGGGTCGGGCCGTGGCCAGGGGTGCCGGGGGCTTTTTCGGCACCTGGGCCTCCTGTTCCAACGGCTTCATTGGGATCTGCACCGGTGCCTCTACCACGCGGGGCTGAGGCTGCGCCACTGGGGAGGGAGAGGGGGTGCGGACGACCACTTTCACTGGCTCAGGTTGACGCTGAACCACCGGCGCCGCCACCTGGGAAGGCTGTGCTCGCCGCGGAGTGGCCGACACACTGGCCGCGGGTTGTTGAGGTTGAGGTGCAACCAGCGCCGTCGTTCTGGGAGCTGGCGGTTGTGTCTGAACTAGTGGGACTGCATTGGAAGCCCCGTCGTCACGAAACAGGACCAGCCAGATGATGAGATTGAGCAGCAACAAGGCTCCACTCGACAGCCAGATAAGCCGGTGCTTCAACCAGCTGGGAGGAGCGGCATGCGTGGCGAGAAACAGTTTCTTTTCACCCAGGTTTCTCTCTTGCTCCGCGCGTTCCAGCGCTTCCAATATTGAAGACATGGGCTAGCCTCGCTCCAACCGGAGCGCCGGAGTGTCGGGGTCATTGATGGCACTGTTGAGTTTGATCAGGGTCTGTTTGCCGACGATACCATCCTGCGCCAGTCCAACCGAGCGCTGAAACTGGATGACCCGGGATTTCACCCCCCAATCAAATACCTGGGGCTTGGCGGAGTTGTGCTGGGCCGGCTCCCTTCCCTCCGCCCGATCGAGCATGTCGCTCAGCCAGGCGATGTCGGGTCCCCGGCTGCCCTGGGCCAGATACTCGTGATTGAGCTTGGGCGGACGCCACAAAACGATATAGCTACCGCTCCAGAGGTGATCGACCTCGGCCGTTGGCAGGGTCACCCGGTGTTTCCCAAGATCGAGGGTGACCTGATCGTCCTCGAGGGCAGCGACTACGATGTGGTAACGCCTGCCACTGTCGAGCAGCAGTTCGATGACCGCTGGCCGGTTGTAGAATTCGAGATTTCTCCAGGAACCACGACCAAAGATACATTTCAGACCGACGGCGTCGGCCTTTTCACACGCGGAGCCCTCTTCCTCCACCGGGTAGACGGCTTGCCAATAGCCGAACAGGGTAGTGAAGGCGTTTGCCACGTCGTCCAGCATGCTCATCAGAGACAACGGAGAGTCGAGGGCCTGGATGGCAGACCCTTGGAGCGACACTAATGGCTCTGGGATCGATGCCGATGGCTCTGGGATCGATGCCGATGGCTCGGTGAGCGGCGTTAATGGCTCGGGGGCCAGGTTTGACGTTTGGGGCTCAGGCGCTGGGACAGCTGCCGGACTCTCCGCTTCCTGGTCGGCCAGCATCTGGCTGGCTGGAGCAGGGCTGACCGGGGATGCATCAAGGCTTGCGACTGTCGTGGTCTCATCGCTGGGTACGGTGGTGACAGCAGGTAGCGGATCAACAGGCGGCCCGGAAGCGGGTTCTTCCACCAGGGGGATCTCGGTGGTGGGGCCTGGTGCCAGCTCGGTGAGAGGCTGTAGCTCGGCGATCTGGGGCGCAGGTTCAGGTTCTTGCGCAACGACTTGCGGTGCTGGTGTCACTGCCGGGTTGTCCGCATGCCAGTCTAACAGATCACCCAGGGGAGCCGGGGCCAGAACACTCCAGCTGTACAGCCCCACGGCCAGGCTGAGCAGCGCGACACTGCCCCAGGCCCAGCGATCGGGCACCGCGCCCCGGGGAATGTCGCCTCGCACCTCTTTCGCGACACGATTCAGCATGCTTCGATTGATGACCTCCTTGTGGCGTCCGTAGGCGGCCAGCATGGCCCGTCCGCAGACCACGTTGATCAGGCGCGGGATACCACCGGTAAGATGGTGCAGCACGCGCAGGGCCGCGGGGGTGAACAGTCGCCGCTGGTAGCCGACCACGTTGAGCCGATGGCTGACATAGGCCTTGGTCTCTTCCGCGGTGAGCGGCGACAGGTGGTAGCGCGCGGTGATCCGCTGCGCCAGTTGGCGCAGTTCGGGACGGCTCAACAGGCTGTGCAACTCCGGCTGGCCCACCAGGATGATCTGCAGCAATTTTTGCGTAGCGGTCTCCAGGTTGGTCAGCAGGCGCACCTGCTCCAGGGCCTCGAAGCTGAGGTTCTGGGCCTCGTCGAGGATCACCACGGTGCGCCGTCCCGCGGTGTGATTCTCCAGCAGGTAGCGATTGAGGTTGTCGACCAGCACCTTGATGCTGTCACAGCCGTCCGGGTAGCTGATATGCAGTTCGTCGCACAGACTGGCCATCAGCTCCAAAGGGGTCTGCCGGGGGTTGAAAATCAGCGCGATATTGAGCTCTTCCGGCAGCAGCAACAGCAGGTTGCGGCACAGGGTAGTCTTGCCGGTACCCACCTCGCCGGTCAGCTGGACGAAACCGCCACCCTCGGTGACACCATAGATCAGGTGCGCCAGGGCCTCCCTGTGGCGTTCGCTGAGGAACATAAACTTCGGATCCGGCGTGATCGCGAAGGGATCTTCTGAGATCCCAAAATATTCGTTATACATAGTTTGGTTGAAATGACTGTTGGTCCTGGCCTGGGTGACCGGCAGCGTTTGCTGGGCCACACCGGCCCCGGGCGTTTTGGCTTTCCCGGAAGAGTATACACAAACCAGACAGGTTAATGCGGGAAGTTGCTGAGTTCAAATTGTTATTTTGAGAAGGGCACAACTCTATGCGTAAAAAACCCAAGCTAAAAAAAAGGGGTCTGGCGCAAAGCACCAGCCCCTCCAACTTTGAGGACTCGATTAATTACCGAATGTGCCGGTGGCCAGCCCTGCGTCCGTGACACTCATGCCCGCCTCGAAAAACAGACAGGCTGGATCCGCCTCAATTTCCGCGTTTGTCATCTTTTCCAGGGTCGCAAAACCCAGGGATTCACCGAACTCATTGCGCCCTTCGCACGCCCACTCCAGGGGTGTACGCGGCAGGTCGGGCTCATCCGCGGTGCAATCCCAATGCACCGAACGGCAGGCTTCGGTCTCTCCATCACCCCGTACCGCGATGGAGTGAACGCCCATACGGGAGATCTTGCCGTCAGCGACGATGACGCCTCTTACCGTGGATGCCGTCCCCTCTCCACAGACGTTGACATGCCGCCCGGTAAGACCCCAGGTCTCCTGGGCTGGATCGCCTTCGGCAATCGGCGCCGGCTTGCGCACACTGATGCGCAGCCGTTCATCGGCGAACTCACTCATATCCGACCATTTGTAACAGACCAGGGCCACCGCGCCTTCTTCATTGGCATCGGCAGCGGCCTGGGATAGGGGCAGGCCGGCAAGGAGGGTCGCAATGACCGTTCCCATGGCTAGCCTGGTATATTTGCTGCGTTTCATCGCATGTTCCTCCTGAAACTTTTAAATTTCTTGGCCCCCGACTCGCCGCGCATTGCACAACGGATCGAGCAGAGCCACGACTGTACTGAAGCTGTCTTGCCAGCCTCAATCGTCATTTTCGGCCCGCATGCCGCTGGCAACGCCGGAACCCGCCTCGTTGGATTCTTCGAAGGCATCCCTATCCTCGAACACACCGCAGAGTGGATCGTCAGGCGCCACATCGATGGCGATCAAGTTGAGCGTGGATTCACCATGGTAGACATCGAACTCGTTGCGGCTCTGGCAGGTCCATTCCGATGGCGTCTTGGTCACCTCGTCAGAGTAGCATTCGATGGTCACCGAGCGGCAGACATCATCCTGGTTGAACTTATCCTTGCCCCGGCTCTGGGGGGAATAGACGCCCAGATGCGAACCGCTAGCCGCCTTGAAGGTCAGGACCCCGACCAGCGCCGAATTGGTCTCTTCGCCACAACTGCCCACATGTTTGCCGTGGATGCCGTGGGTACGCTGCGCCATGGTCTCAGCCGCGGCCGACAGGGGGCCGCCACCTCTGATGTTCAGGTTGATACGCTCATCAGGAAATGCACTCCAGGAGTAGCAGGCAAGCGTATCGTTGGTCGCCCCATCGGCTTGGACCAGGGTCGTGAAACCCCTGGAGCCGGCAAGCACCAGCGCGCTGGCCAGCGACCCCAGGTATGTTGCTTTGCTCATCCGTTTCTCCTTGGGTGACTGAGCGGTGAACCGGGTCTCTTCACAGACAGGGGAAGACCCGCTTGAGCGGGAAGCGTTGAACTTAGTCATTGTTCCCCTCCTGTCCACCATTACCGAGATTCAGACCACTCGCATGACCCCGGCCATCGGCCACGGGACCGTCCAGATCTTCAAATGCGTTGCACAGGGGATCGGCAGCAGAATTTTCAACCAGCTTGAGCTCCGATTCGCCATGAAAGAGATCGAACTCGTTGCGGCTGCGGCATTTGAATTCCCTTGGCAACTGCACGTCCTCTTCGGAGGTGCAATCGACAACGATACTGCGGCACCAGTCTTCGCCACCCAGATAGCCATCACCCCGAACCGCGGAGGTATGCAGACTGAGATGCGAACCAATGCCTTTGTCCTTGATGAAAGAGCCATCGACCGCGCCCACGGTATTCGTTCCGCAGGGGCCCACATGTTTGCCGTGCACACCATGGCTGGTCTGGATCTGATTTTCGATGAAGTCATTACGCGGGTTAGTGGTAACCAAGCCACCGTAACGCTTGATGCTGAGGGCAAGGCGCTCATTCGGGAAGCGACTCCACGCATAACAGCCCATCAGTGTCGGACCTTCCGTGATGGTGCCCGGTGGAATTGGTGGGGGTGCGCCACCGCCGGGGCAGTTTGCCGGATCGGGATCCGTGCAATCACCCGGGAAGGTTCCTGCGTTGATTTCATCGATGTTGATGAAGGTGTCCCCGTCCGAATCCAGTAATTCGATACTGGCTAGTGCGGCTTCCACAGACGTGATGTCTATAGCCCCACCTTTCGCCAACTCGAAATCGGCGCCATAGCTGTTGCGTGCGCCACCGTTTGTGGTCGGATGACAGACCAGACAGCTATCAAGCTTGGCTCCCGCTTGTATTGCATAGAAGCCAGTGAACATTGGCATGTAGGCATCTACCGCCCATGCAGTGGATGTTGCCGCCAGCATGGGTATCCCCGTCGCCAGCCAGATGGCTGTCGAAAGCCTTCTCCTCTTCCATCGTTTCATTTCCGTCCTCCTCAAGTAACGGTTTGACGCTTGTACGCCGGAAAAGCAGACACAGCAGAAGATGCTTAGCCATCACACAGGTGAGGCCATGAATATTGTCTTTGTTATTGGTGTATGTGTGAAAAAATGGACATTTGCCGAGTCCCTTCTAGCCGGTAGTGACCAGCAAGTTATAAGTTATTAATTGTATTTTCTGCTGCCTGCGAATGAATTAGTAATCGATCCGAGAATGGAAATCAATTATTTTATTCCTATTATTTATTCCATGTATTCTGAAATAATAAGATGCCTAGTCAGGTATCTTACTCCTGCCTGTCAGGGACCTTACCAGGCAAAACCTCAACAAAGTCAGATACCCGTCGTATGCCATGGAGATATCCCTATCACGTCATGGATAGATCCCTATAAGCTTGCCCCCCTGTAAGATGTGATTTTTTATGCATGAATTTTTTCTCCGACCACAAAAGAAAGGCCCCCTGCACGTAAGTTGCGTTGCAGGGGGCATCTTCATAACCGAGATTAGATTCGACTATACGTTTCCTTAATCGTCATCCTCAACCACTTCCACTGACAGGGTACCGAGTATAGCGAGATCGATACTGACAGCTGGATTCACGGAAGATTGGGTATCTACGATAGCGGCCTCTACTTCAATCTTGCACTTCCCAATGTCGTCGGTTTCGGCTTCCAGATCAAAGCCCTCTTCCACAGTCTCGCCTACCGCCGGCATCACGACCGCTTCATCGATCTCCCAGATGCTGAGATCATCAGGGTCCGGGCCTCCTGATCCTTGGCCTGAGCCACCGCCACCGCCACCTTGACTCTCACCAATGATGACGAGTCCTTCGGCTACGATGGCATCGTCTTCCTCTGCAAATGTCAGGTTATTGGTTTCATCAAACTTAACGCCATCCAGTACAATATCCCCGGAGCTGACGGATTCCGTGATGCAGAGCACATACTCATCTCGATTGATAATGGCATCCACATAGAAGTTATTGAAGCCCGGTGAATAGACCAGTTCCTTTCCGTCAAAGACATTACCTGTGCTGTTGGTCTCAACCCGGCAGTTGATGTTGTTCTGTGCCAATGCAGAACTTTGGCCCGACAATTCGACAAAATCACCGCTTCCATTGGAAATGGTAGCGGCCCCTTGCAGGGGAATCAGACGGAAATTGGTTTCGGGCACGTCGACCACGAGATCCCACTCGCCTGCCTGACAGCCATTCTCAGTGGCGGCGGCTGCGGCAATAGCCACTGCGGATTCGACCATGCAATTGGCGAGTGCGAAGCGGCTCTGTACAAGCACACCATCGCATTCTTCATCTTCAGCATAGGCCGGCATTGCACCGGCTAACGCGATAGCACTGGCAACAGACAAACTCAGCAGTTGTTTTTTCATTAGTAAGCTCCTCTTATTAATCCATCAATACGTTGCACTGCGACTAGTAAGGTCCGTTGAAAAAAACAATCATCCAATCTGGCTTATCTCTGGGCCCGACATCACTTCCGACACCAGGTCTCTGGTGAGACCAGCCCATCCATGGAAGAGATCTGGGTAACTACAAGGGTCAGATAGGGCGACTCTACGCCCCTTGTTATGCCATGAATCCGGGCCAAACTCCGGCGCAATTCCTGGACAGCTATTTTTCCACGGCCCAAATGCTTCTTATTAGTGAGCAGCAGTTCGGCGCAATACTCCCAATACCCGCGCCAAGTAAAAGGATATACAAAAACAGCGAGAATAAAAGTATTAAATTTTTGTTACAGTTGATACGCATCAAGGTAAAGTTTCGGCACAAATGCGATCTTTCAATGCTTTTTTACCCTTTTATTGATAAAGAAATCAGGAAAATACCCTCCTCGAGTAGATTTAGGGGTCTGCTCGCTTGTGCCAGCGGGCTGAGGTAGGCTTGAATCCCATGCCTGACAGATCCCACAACACCTTCAGTCTGCGGCGCCTCAATCCATTCAATGGCACCCTGCAGGTCTTTACCACGGCAGCTGCCCGCGCCCTCAGCAGTAACGGTCTGAGATGGGAGATCCAGATCCTCAGCGACAGGCCCCAGGGACTCTGGGCGAACATGCCGTTCAGCGGACAGCAGTTCTATACCTTCGGTCTCTGGTCCAGGACAGAGGGCCTGCGTCAGGTACCCTTGAACCCCCTGTTCAATATCCCCGACATGCTTGGGGCGGCCCAAGAGATCATCGAGCAGCTGCAAGCGAGTCTGGAGCGGTTGCCCTTTCCCCTGGCGGACCGGCATGAACTCTGGTTGCTGGACGAAGACGATGGCCCGCCCGTGGCACTCCTGAACAGCGCCAGCTCGCAACAGGAGCTGAGCCAAAAAGAGGTCCGGCGCTGGATCGCCGCGCAACGGGGGGAGTTCGATTTTTTCTCGCCCCAGCTGGCCAAGCGGGGCCTGCCCAGCAATGACGGACACAATCCCAGGGTGCATGCCTCAGTACTGGAGGCCCTGGTGCGGGAGCGTGGTGGACAGAACCATCGGCGCGGCTGGTATTACCGGCAAGCCGATGGCGCGGGCGAGGCGCTGCGCCAGGACGAACCCAGCCTGCCCGCCGAGGCCTTTCCGGAACTGCCGCTGACCCTCGACTGGGAAGCGTCCGACGACCAGGCATTGATCATGGACTATATCACCTGGAAGGCCCCCCAGATCCTGCTCCTGCCCGGCCTGTCACCCACCACCCGTGAGTCGATTGAGGGCCTGGCGGTGAAAAATGCCCCACAGGTCGACCGGTTGTGGCGGCTCTACCCGGAAATACTTAATAAAAGACGCTTGAATGCCGCCCGCGTAGAGGCAAAAATCCGTTCATCCCAGCAAACCTGAAAAACCATCGGCGTGAAATACAAAGATCAATCAGACCAGCTCAGCCAGAAAGAGGAGAGACTCGGCATCCTGCTCATCAATCTGGGCACACCGGACGCCCCCACGCCCACCGCGGTACGCCGCTATCTGGCGGAATTCCTCAGTGACCCCCGCATAGTGTCTATACCCAGGATCCTCTGGCAGCCGCTCCTGCATGGCATCGTACTGCGCACCCGGCCCAAGCGTTCAGCAGCGGCCTACCAATCGATCTGGAGCGATGCGGGCTCACCCCTGCTCGCCATCGCAAGGCGCCAGGAGCTGGCCCTGCGCAGCCGCTTGCGGGCACGGCTTTCCGCTGAATTCGAGCTGGCCCTGGCCATGCGCTATGGCAATCCAGCGATTCCGGCGGCATTGGAACAGCTGCGCCTGGCCAATGTGCAGCGTCTGCTGGTGCTGCCGCTCTATCCGCAATATTCCGCCACCACCACCGCCTCCACTTTCGACGCGGTCACCCGTGAGCTGCAACGCTGGCGCTGGCTGCCGGAGCTGCGCTTCATCAACCGCTACTCCCGGGAGCCGGCCTATATCCAGGCACTGGCCGAAAGCATCCGGGCGTTTCGCGCGCAGCAGGGCGCGGCCGAGAAACTGCTGTTCTCCTTTCACGGCATACCCCAGGACTATGCCGAGGCGGGTGATCCCTACGCGGAGGAGTGCCGCCAAACCGCCCGGGATACCGCCAGGCTGCTCGGCCTGAACGACGCGCAGTGGCAACTCTCGTTCCAGTCCCGTTTCGGCAGGCAGGAGTGGGTCAAGCCCTACACCGACGCCACCCTGAAGGAGTGGGGCCAGGCGGGCATCCACAGCGTCCAGGTAGTCTGCCCCGCCTTCTCCGCCGACTGCCTGGAGACCCTGGAGGAGATAGCGGTGGAGAACCGGGACTGTTTCCTCGCGGCCGGCGGCAAGGCGTATGCGTATATCCCCGCCCTGAACGATCGGCCGGAGCACATCGAGATGCTGGCCGAGTTGATCATCCGGCATATCCAGGGCTGGCCCGAAGCAGCGCCGAGTGTGGTAGATTAATTGTAATTTAGTAACTATTCAGCATGTATGATTGAGCAGCAATAACAGACTGATTTCAGTTATTTCTTAAAGAAGTGTCTGCAGCATGGATGCTGTGGTCAAGCCTACAAGGACGTATTCACGGCGACTTCTTTATGAGATACCTGAAAGCAGTGACGAGCTTGTGATGAAGCTGAATAGTTACGTAATTTATTGATTTGATAGCCCATGGATAAAAAACCCCACCCCACCGAGATCAAGCTGCATCAGGCCTCCCGCTTTCTCGATATCGCCTTTGACGACGGCCGCCACTTTGCCCTGCCCTGCGAATATCTGCGGGTCTACTCCCCTTCGGCGGAGACCCGGGGCCATACCCCGGCCCAGGCCAAGCTGGAAAAAGGCAAGGAGATGGTCAGCATCGAACGCATCGAACCGGTGGGCAGCTATGCCATCAAGCTCGTCTTCGATGACGGCCACGACTCAGGACTCTACGACTGGAACTATCTCTACAACCTGGGCAAGTATCAGGACCAGCTCTGGCAGGCCTATCTGGAGAGGCTGGCCCAGATCGGTTATCAGCGGGTGGAGCCGGAACTGGCGCCCAAGCCCTGATGTCGATCATTCAAATTGCAGTAAACCGCCGGCTCTGACCTGCCGGCGAGACGCGTGCACGTGCACGTAAACAAGCAGGTTCACCACTCCATGCCGAAACGGCTCAGCTTTCACGTGCTGGGCCGCAGCAGGTGGATATTACTCTCCCGCTGTCGGGCCGACATTACGGCCACCGCCTCACTGGCGGCCATCGGCCGGCCCAGCTTGAAACCCTGGGCATATTCGCACTGGCGCTCGGTGGCGATATCCAGCTGCACCCGGGTCTCTATCCCTTCGGCCACGATCTCCAGATTCAAGGCATGGGCCAGATCAACCATGTTGCGCAGAATCGCCTCCGCAACTGGATCCTCCCCGAGAGCCGCCAGAAATGACCTGTCGATCTTAAGGACATCGATGGAGAAATCCCGCAGATAGGCCATGGATGAGTAGCCGGTACCGAAGTCGTCGATAGCCAGTCTGACCCCCAGGTTCTTCAACTGCACCAGAAGCCTTTGGGTCACCTGGTTATTCTCCATCAAGCAGGATTCGGTCAATTCGAGTTCGAGTTCCGCGGGAAGCATCCCATAATCCGTCAACAGATCGGCATCAGATACTCATTTTCCCCCGAGCGGTAGGCACGGCGACCGATAGCTACCTCTGAAAACTCGACTGGCAGCCATTCGTCAGCATTGTCGAGTACCAAGGTAGCTTGCGCCATCCCAGATCGAACCCGGCGTTGACTGCCGGCGAATATCATGTCCTCGGTCTTTTTTCCCCGCAGCAGACGATAGCTTTGTTCGCCTAACACCCATCGCACCGCATCAGCGATGTTGGATTTTCCGCTCCCGTTTGGACCTACTATGGCAGTGATGCCAGACTCGAAGAGGAATTCGGTTCGACTGGCAAAGGTTTTATATCCCTGAAGCTCTAACCTTTTGAGTCTCATATTGCAGTGCAAAAGTATAGCGTCTCGATTCTATGACGTCAATGGATGTCTTTATTTAGCGCCCTTGTCCTCAACTTCGAGGCTGGTAGAATCTCTGTCGACGTGGGGTCATAGTTCAAATGAGCCAACAAAAACAGCGACTTTTTCGCAACAGAGCGCAGCCGGCTGAACCATTGCCTGCATATTATCAGGAACCAGAAAAGAAACGTTCCTGCTGCGGGTGTTGGTCGCTTCTCCTGCTCACAGTCATGCTAGTAATTGTGGTCACAGGGTTCTTGCCAATAATCCCTGGTCGCAGCAACTTGCTCATCTTGGGTCTTGACCGGCGTCCCGGTGAAGGTGATGCAGTTCGGGCAGATGTCTTACTGGTGGTAACTGCAGACCCCTCCAAGCCTGTCGCTGGTCTCATGTCGATTCCTCGTGACCTTTATCTCGAAATACCAGATCAAGGTCTCAACCGCATCAACACCGCTCATGTCTTTGGCGAGTTGTATCAACCGGGTTATGGACCTGTTCGTACCATGCATGCCATTGAACAAAACATGGCGATTGACCTCGACGGCTGGATTAGGTTGGACTTTGATGGATTTGAGGACATCGTAGACGCTGCCGGTGGGATTACCATAGATGTTCCTCGAGCCATCGTTGACTATCAGTATCCAACCGACGACTTTGGCACTATGGTGCTAGAGATCCCTGCAGGCAAGCAGAAAATGAATGGCGAGGTAGCGCTGCAGTATGTTCGAACCCGTCATGATAGTACCGATGTTGAACGCGCTGAACGGCAGCAGCAAGTAATACAGGCACTCGCCGAAAAAATGTCACGACCATGGTCCTGGTTCAGGATACCTTGGTTCATAGCTGCCATTCAGAGATCCATGGACAAGGATTTGAGTATCATCCATCTTATGCGGATCGGTTCAGCCGTTTTAAGGACCGGTCAGAGTGGAATCGACCGGTTGGTACTCGATACGAACTATACAACGCCCACCACTACATCATCTGGGGCATGGGTTCTAGCGCCGAGATGGGATACGCTGCTGCCTGCCGTGCGGACGTTCTTTGGCATTAGCCGGTGATCGGCTGGTTTCAAACCAGGTAGACTTTAATCTAAGCATTACAAATAGGAGACCGAGTGCTGCCAGAAATTCGATCCCTAACCTTTCTGTTTGATCCACTTGAGGATCACGCCTGGATGTCTCATGCTGCACATGTCGGCCGCTCAACCTGTCGTGAGCAGAACGTTGATTTGCAGACGGTTCGCGCTGCTACCATACCGTTCCCTCGATGGATGTCACAAATTGAACCCGAACACGTGGTCAGTTCTTGCCGGCAGCATGATATTGACTATGTATCCATTGGTCCCCTAACTCTAAACCAAAATCAATCATTTCTCGAATCCATCCCCAAGTTGATCGAGTCTCAAGAGATCCTTTTCGCATCTGCTGAGATTGCCGATCGATCAGGTCGGATTGACCTTGACCGCATAGAGATGGTCGCAGATCTGATACTGGAACTCTCTACGCTGACCAGCCAGGGTAGGGCAATGTCCAATCTCTACTTTTGCGCCATGGCGAATTGTCCGCCGGGATCGCCATTCTTTCCCGCTTCATACCACGACGGTAAAAAGGCAAAACTTACTATCGCTGTTGAAGGCGCTCCAGTTGC
>JBDLIF010000004.1:0-22352 GCA_039714955.1 Pseudomonadota bacterium
GGCTGCCGTCCTCGAAACAGTCGAACAGAACCTCACCGAACAGCACCGGACTCTTTTCCTTCATCGTTGTCTGCCTCTTATCATGGGTGTTTATTGACCTTCCCTATGCAATGACTTTTCAGTCCGCGAACAATTCCACCAGATCCGGGGGGAACTGGGCTGCACCTTCGAGGATACCGGCGCTGTAGTTTCTATTTCACTTTTCATGGGTCTCCGTCGGCACATGGCAACTGCGGAAGAAGTCATAATGTTCCAGCGCTTCGATAATGCCACCGGCGCCCTCTGCCTGAGCGAAAAAGATCCGTTCAACATCCTCGAGTTGGGAAAGCTCTTCGTGATGCCGATTTCCCACCACTACCGCCAGGGTATTGCCGCGCATCATATCCTCATCGGCCCCCGAACCGCCGGCCACCAGGATGTGGTCCAAGGGGATATCCCAGGTGGCTGCCATAAAGCGCAAGGCCAACCCCTTGGAGACACGCATGGGTAAAACATCGAGAAACTGGCCGAAGGAGATGATGGTATTTACGGATTGTTCCTCCTGGTGCAGCAGGCGGTTGATCTCCTCCAGTGAGGGAGCCTTTTCCGGGTCGATGTAGTAACTGATCTTGAAGCGGCTCTGCTCCTTTTTGGGTTGCCGCACCAGACCTGGCAGTTTGTTGAGAATGCGCCGGATCACCTGTGGGGTCCACTGCTTTTCGATATGGTGAGTCCAGGCGGTGTCTTGCGTCAGTTTGGGGGCGTAGTGAATTTCGCTGCCACCACTGGTGATCAGTACATCCGGTTCGGGTATGCCATGCTTTTTCATTATCTTCAGCGCGGAGTCGAGACGACGCCCGGTAGCGATGCCGAAGGTGGCGCATTTCCGGTTTGCCCGGATCAGGCGAACGAAATCCGGCAGGGAATCTGGGTTTCCCAGCAGGTTCCGATCCAGGTCAGTGAAGATGGCCCGGTCATGATAGAGCATGGGGCGACGAGCTTTAGGTGAGCGTACCAGCGATTCCGTGGTTCTCTCCACAATGGGTCGGACCATCTCCAGATAAAGTTTTGCGTGGGCCTCCCAGGAGTAGTGCTCGCGTACCCCCTGCAGCCCTTGGGTGGATCTATACTGCCATGCCTCCCAGTCGAGCAGGACCTCTTTCAGCCCACGGGCGATATCTTCCGGATCCAGCGGATTGACCAGTACCCCATTGTTACAGTTTTGAATGATGTCACGTGGACCGCCGTCCTCGGTTGCGACAATGGGCAGGCCACTGGCGGCTGCCTCGATCAGGGTCAGACCAAAGGGTTCGGTCAGGGCGGGATTGACGAAGACGCCACCCGAGACGGCGGCCAGCCGGTAGATCAAGGGTACATCATCCGCGGCATGGTGTTTGGGGTAGGCCACCCGGCCATACAGGTCATAGCGGTCGATCTGCAGCAGCAGCTCCGACAGCACCTCCTGGGCGCCGCTGTCGAGATCATGGATATCATCCCGGTTGCCTGCTATCACTACCAGATTGGCGGCCTCTTGCAATGCCTGACTATTGCCGTAGGCGGTGATCAGGGCGGAGATGTTTTTCCGCACATCCGGGCGGGAGAGGGCCAGGATGATCGGTTTCTCCGGCTCCCGCAGAAAACGTGCGATTTCTCCGGCTATCTCGGTTTGCCACTCCAGGCCTTCCGGTGGGTGAAAGCGGGTGAGGTCAGTGCCAGGGGGGATAACCCACATCTGGTTCGGTTGATAGAAGTCGTAGAGTTCGTACTGCTCCTCGATCTCCTGGTTGGTGCTGGTGATCACCCGCTCCGCCGAGGCCAGTGTGGTCTCTTCGGCCTCGATACGCCTGGCCATGCTGTAACGTTCCTCGATCTGCGCGGTCCTGAGGCCGGAGGCCAGCAGTCGACGACGTTTGACCCGGCCCAGGGAGTGACCGGTGTGGATCAGTGGAATGCCAAGCACATGGGAGATCCGGCTGCCCACGTAACCCGCGTCCGCATAATGGCTGTGCAACAGGTCCGGTTGCCGTCCCTGTTCATGGAAGAAATTGATGCTGTTGTCCACCAGGGTATCCAGATGGTCCCATAGGGACTCCTTGGAGATATAGTCAGCTGGGCCCGCCTCGATTCGCACGATACGGGCACCGTTTTCCAACGCCTCGATCGATTCTGTATAGTCGGTGCTGACCTCTGGGTCCTCAATCAGGCGTGTTATCAGATCTACCTGAGTAACCCCCGGTTGGTCCATAAGAGCGTTGGCCAGTTCCACTACATATTTGGTTTGTCCACCGGTATCGGCATCACGGCCCAGCTCCAGGTTATGTCCTCGAATCAGACCATGCACGCTGATCAGACAAAGATATAGATCTGATGATGTGGCTAACTGCGGGGTTTCTTGGGGCAATTTCTCTTCCATTTTTCCAGTCTAACGACCATTCTAATTGTATCTGAAAAATTATTCAGGTTTGCAGACCGTAAAATTACTACGAGTGATTTTACGACTGATACAATGGATTAAAATACCCAGGCAATAAGCAACGTGATTATCACAAAAAACAGAAAAAAGCCTAACAGCATGAACTGGATCTCACCCAACAGACCATCCCCAGCCACCACGGCAAATACCAGAAACATCACGAAGGTGATACCGAATGACCAGATGGCCGCGGTTTTCATGCCCACGCCTGGTTCGAGTGTCGCGATCAGGTCATCAAGCAGGGGGATACCCACAACCATACCCAGAATCACCAGCAGCAGTCCGGCACCCAGGATGGCCCCCCACAGCTTCAGTTCATCGCGCTTCTCACTGCCCATGGTCAGCTCCGGTTCGATTCACCTTTGATCACTTCCCGGATCTTGTCTGGGTTAGGCATGCCGTTGACGGTCAGCTCGGGTTCATCGCCCGCGGTAAAAATTTCCAACTTACCCGCGTTCAGCATCCTCTGCAGCAGTGACTGCTCGACCTTGGTAGCCCGGATGGAACTCATGTTGATCTCCACATATTTCTTACTGAGCAGACCGTGGGTCCAGATCACCTCATCCTCCTTGATGGTTAATTTGTCCGCCTTCATGGTCAGGTACCAGTAGAGCAGAATAAGGATCCCCACTCCGACCGGGATGAGAATGATCGCTATCACCGTGCCTAAAGGATGGGTGCGAATCATGGAAGGATGCTCTTCATAGAGTACTTTTGACATAGATTATTCCTTTCCAAACATTGAGATGAATTTGATGAATTTATTGATCTTAACTTTTGCAACTATCGATAACCATTAACTTATGCTACGTGATTATCAGACATATTTGGCCGATACTATCGAAAAGGCCGCTATTGTACATTTTTCACTGGGTATCGAGTGTGGCCTCTATCAAGGTTTTTTTACCAGGGAAAACGTTGACAAAGCCACATACCTCCCCGGAACTGCGTGAATATATCCTTATAGGCTTGAAGTCAACATCCCTGCAGCCGATACCCGCCGGTAGGTATGTGGCATTGTAAGTGCAACTTTTAGAAAGTATCCGGTTTGTCCGTTTACCGATCTGTCCGGGCGGACGCATGTAGTGTCTGAAATGGAAAAAATGACGAATGATGATTTTGATGGCCGCCTGCTTGGGCATCTGAAGACACTCTATGGTGAGTCGTCCGCGCACGAACTCCAGGAAAGGCTTCACTCACTGATAACGCACCACATCGAACAACACCAGCAAAAAGAGCCAAAGGCCGTGCTTTGGGACGAAAAGGACAGTATCCTGATCAGCTATGGAGACAGTGTGCACTTTCCAGGCATGGAACCCCTCGAATCACTCAAACGGTTTCTTGATGGGCGACTGAAAGGTGTATTCAATCGGGTACATATCCTGCCGTTTTTCCCTTCCAGCTCGGATGGTGGTTTTGCGGTTTCCGATTTCCGCTCAGTAAATCCGGACCTGGGAAGTTGGGACGATATCCAAAGGCTGCAGGAGAATTTCTCATTGATGTTCGATATGGTGCTGAACCACATGTCCCGGGAGCATCTCTGGTTCGTACAGTTCCTGCATTGTGAGAAGCCGGGACAGGATTACGTCATCCGGGTGGACCCAAATGAGAATCTGAGCATGGTGGTACGGCCTCGCAGTACCCCGTTGCTCAGCCGGGTGCGGGCCCCTTGTGGCATGCACCATGTCTGGGCCACCTTCAGCAATGATCAGATCGATCTCAACTACGCCAACCCGGATCTGCTGCTTGAAATGATCGATCTTCTGCTCTTCTATATTCGAAGTGGTGCCAGGGCCATTCGCCTGGATGCGGTGGGCTATCTTTGGAAGGAGATTGGCACCTCATGTATCCATTTGCCGCAGACCCATGAGGTCGTCAAACTCTTTCGCACACTCCTGGAAAGGCTCGAGCCCGGCGTTATTTTGTTAACTGAAACCAATGTGCCGCATGCGGAAAATGTCAGTTATTTTGCCGCGGGCGATGAGGCAAACATGGTCTACCAGTTTGCCCTGCCGCCCTTGCTGTTACATGCGATCAACTGTGAGTCCGCCAAATACCTAACCGATTGGGCCTTGGGTCTTGAGCGAGAGGAGTTGCCGGCAGGTTGCACCTATCTCAATTTTACCGCCTCTCACGATGGGGTGGGGTTGCGACCTCTGGAAGGTCTCGTGCCGGATGAGGAGGTCGATAAACTGATCGCTGAGATGCGGCGGCGGGGGGCCTTTGTCTCCATGCGCGCGACTTCCGATGGGCTGGATCGTCCTTACGAATTGAATATCAGTTATTTCGACGCCTTTCGCATGTCTGGTAGCGAGATTGACCCCTGGCACCTTTCCCGCTTTCTGCTTTCACAGACGCTACCCCTAGCCCTGCGTGGCATTCCGGCGGTTTACATCAATGCAATTACCGCGGCGCCCAATGATTTGCTGGGTGTGGAGCGCACGGCAATAACGCGGAATATCAATCGCCGAAAATGGGATGGTTCAGAGCTGGAACGTCTGATCGATTCACCGGTGTCGGAGACCGGTCAGGTATTTTCAGCGTCTGTGAGGCGCCTACGGATCCGCCATGGCATAAAGGCCTTCCATCCTGATGCACCGCAAAGGGTATTGGGTCTGCCTGATACTCTTTTCGCCGTGGAACGGATCAGTCTGGATGGAGAACAACGGGTGTTGGCCCTGCATAATATGACCAGTAGCCCGGTAGGCATTGGTTTAATGGAAATAGGGTTCAGCGAACCAAACCTGGTTGATCTGCTGCAACCTACCCCGCCCGAGATCGATCAGAGGGTTATCCAGCTGCGACCATTTCAGGCAGTTTGGCTAGTTGGAGAGGCTGTTTGAGGGTAGTGTAGACATCAGCCAGTAAATTTGAGCGTTCAGGCGTTATCCTGCTCGACCGCGGTATAGAGCCGTTGGGTGATGTCCGGTACCGCGGAAAGTACGCGCTTCCAGTTGTTGATGAAGGGTGCCTCGAGTGGGTCGGCGGAGAAGCTATGGCCCGCCTCCACGATACTGTGCTGGAATACCTCGATTGCCTCCTCTTCACCATGCCGGTTGAAGTTAAGGCCGTTGATTCTGGCATCGTGGCAATACATCTCCACAAAATCGAGGGCGATTCTCAGATAGGAGGCCTTCAGACTGCGAAAGAAGGCCTTGTTCATCTGGATACCTTCGGTCGCCAGTTTTCGGTAGAGCGATTTGGCGATATCGGTGCTCATTTTGGCCAGGCCACTGGCCCGGTCTTCGGCTGAGAGATCCTGATGCTTGTGATCGTAGTGATCCGCGATGTCGACCTGACAGATCTGATGGCGCGAAATATTGCGGTAGACCTCAGACAACAGACCCACCTCCAGTCCCCAGTCACTGGGGATGCGAACCTGTGAGGCCAGATCCAGGCTCATGGCGAACTCACCGGAGAGGGGGTAGCGAAAGCTGTCCATGTAGTCCAGGTACTCAAGGGGACCAGCCATTATCTTCAGGGCGCGCAGCAGGGGTGTGACGAACAGGCGGGTCACCCGACCCCCAAGCACCTCCTCGGTTACTCTGGCGTAGTAGCCCTTGGCATATTCGAAGCCAAAGTTTGCATGCGCCAGGGGGTAGAGCAGTCGTGCGGGGATTTCACGGGAATAGGTGGTGATATCGCAATCGTGCAGGCCTATGACCTTGAGGTCTTCCAGACCCAGGGCATAACCGATGCAGAACCAGACATTGCGTCCCTTACCATGCTCGGGAGGTGAAAGTCCCAGGCCATGCAACTCATGATCGAGTGTCTGCAAACGGGGGCCGTCATGCCAGAGTAGATGAACCCGCTGCGGCAAGACCGAGAAAAAGTCCCTGGCATGGTGAAATTGTTCCTCGTCGGCGCGGTCAAGCCCGACGATGATATGGGAGATATAATTGGCCCGTTTCAGGTCATCGAGGATATGCGGCAATGCAGGCCCTTCCAATTCGGAGAAGAGGCTGGGCAGGATAAGACCCATGGGGCGCTTGCGGGAGAATTCGCGTAGTTCCTCTTCCAATTTTTCCAGTGGACGGTCGGTCAACTTGTGGAGGGTGGTGATGGATCCACCCTGAAAGAAGTCTGTCATCGACTATTTCCCGTATGCGTTCAGCAGCCTGTTGATGGCTTGGTTCCAACCGGCCGGGCCGGGCAGGTCGGAAATGATCGTCTCCTCTCTCCGCGGCAGATCGAGATGAGTGCCATCTTTCTTCCTTATGATAACCGGTATATCCACACTGAGCAGCATATCGATGTCGTTGCCGCTATCCCCCAGGGCCAGGGTAACGATTTTGTGTCTGCCCTTGGAGCGATACCAGTCGACCACCCGGGTTAAGGCACGTCCTTTGTCCATCTCTCCCAGCAGATGGAGGAAGCGCCCCCCCTGGAGCAACCTTAACCCGGCGTAGTGAACCCTCTCCTTGAAGCGCGCAAAGGCCTCATCGTCGCCCTGCCAAAGAATCGGTTCGGAAGCCAGACGTTGCATGGCGAGTTGGGCCGATTTCCTGGATAATCCCGTGGCTTCGACCAACTCCATGAGGGTCATGTCGGCAAAACCGGTAAATCGAAAATCAGGGTCTCTCCTCCAGTCCAGACAAAGTTCGCGGATACTCTGGTAGTCCGGCGGTGTTATCTCCGGTTTTTGGTCGGGAAAGCGGATAACCATACCGTTTTCCGCGATCACCGGGCCATTCAGTCCCAACTCGGCTATATAAGCCTCCAACTCGGCCAGTGTCTTGCTCGAAACCGGTATAATCGGGATGGAGTTGTTCTTCAGTCGTTCCATGGCGGGCAACGCCGGAGTGAAATCATAGCTGTCATGATCCAGCAGTGTGCCGTCGAGATCTGTAAATATGAGCCATTGATCGCATATGGTTGGCATATCACATCTTAATTAAGTTAAGCATGCAAAACCAGACAAGACCCGCCGAACAGAGCCCGCTTCCACATAAGACCGCAAAACGCCTAAGGTGGCTCTTAGTGGTGGCCACGTTGCTTCTGATCCTGGGCCTGAGCACCCCGATGATCACCATCTCCCAGTTCATTGTCATTCGCACGCCTTTTTCAATTGTGTCAGGGATCTATGAATTGCTGAAAAATGGTCATTTTTTTCTGTTTCTGGTGGTGGCGTCTTTCAGCGTCATGCTGCCGTTACTGAAAATCTGGGTCTTGTTCAGGATCGTCAGGAACAAGCAGGCCAATTCTTCGACCAACCAGAAGATCCTGCATCTCATGCACGAATATGGGCGCTGGTCCATGCTGGATGTGCTGGTAGTGGCGGTACTGATCGTGGCGGTCAAGCTAGGGCCAATAGCGAGTATCGAGGTACACTATGGCCTCTATGTCTTTGGTATTGCCGTGCTGCTGATCATGTATATCACCAACAGAGTTGTCAGTCTGATCAACGATTGAAGATAGCTAGCCCAAAAACGCCAAGCATCACGACATGAAATTTGCTATATTAATAGAGTGTTATCTATTAAACCTGATAGAATAGTTTCTTTTTTCAGACAGAATCCGGAACTGTGGCCAGTAGAAAACCCAGGAAGTCCAAAAATCCCTCCCTCAAGGCAGATCCCCATCAATCGAGAGAGGCGCGAAAATATCAAAATCCCATTCCAAGCCGTGAGTTCATCATGGAGACCCTCTCCGAGCAGGGTGTACCGATGGATTTTCAGCAGGTGGCGGAAGCGCTGAAGCTGGATGACGAGGAACGGCTGGAAGCCCTGCGCCGCCGCTTGCGGGCCATGGAGCGGGATGGTCAGTTGGTCTGCAACCGCAAGAAACACTATTGCCTGGTCAACAAGCGGGATCTGATCGTCGGCCGGGTTATCGGTCATCCAGATGGGTTCGGGTTTCTCAAACCCGATGACGGGGGAGAGGACCTCTATCTCTCCTTCAAGGAGATGCGTCCATTATTTCACGATGACCGGGCCGTGGTCAGGGTCACGGGTATGGATCGCCGGGGTCGTTTGGAAGGCGCGGTGGTCGAGGTGCTGGAGCGTCACACCCAGACGGTGGTTGGCAAGCTCTATATGGAGACCGGTGTCGGTTTTGTAGTACCGGACAGCAAGCGTCTGAGTAAGGATATCGTTATTCCAAGCCCCGAGATGGGTGAGGCACGAAAGGGCCAGATGGTGGTAGCTGAGATTCTCGATCAGCCCACCAAGCGAACCCCTCCCATCGGACGCGTGGTCGAGGTGCTGGGTGACCATATGGGGCCGGGTATGGAGACCGATATCGCCATTCGTACCCATAACATCCGGGTGGCCTGGCCGGATGAGGTCGAAGCGCAGATCAAGGGATTCTCGGCAGAGGTCGGCGAGACGGACAAGGCGGACAGGGTGGACCTGCGGAAGCTGCCGCTGGTCACCATCGATGGCGCCGATGCGCGGGATTTCGACGATGCGGTCTACTGTGAACCCAAGCCCAAGGGGTGGCGTCTACTGGTTTCCATCGCGGACGTCTCCCACTATGTCGCAGCAGGCAGTGCGCTGGACCAGGAAGGGCGCAATCGGGGCAATTCAGTCTACTTCCCCGACCGGGTGATCCCAATGTTGCCGGAGGTGCTCTCGAACGGCCTCTGCTCCATCAATCCGGATGTGGACCGGCTCTGTATGACTTGCGAGATGTATATCGACAAGTCCGGCAATATCTCCCGCTCCCGCTTTTACCCGGCGGTGATGCACTCCCATGCGCGACTGACCTATGACCAGGTGGCGGCGATGCTGGATGGAGATGTGAAACTGGGTGAAAGGTATGCGGAGGTCTTACCGCATCTGCGGAACCTCTATCAGCTCTATCAGGTACTGAGTGAAGGGCGTCGGGCAAGGGGTGCGATCGATTTCGACACCACCGAGACGCGCATCGAATTTAATGAAAAAAAGCGGGTGGAACGCATCGTCCCAGTGATCCGCAACGATGCCCATCGGCTGATCGAGGAGTGCATGCTGGCGGCGAATGTGGCCGCGGCCCGCTTTCTACTGCGCAAGAAACTGCCGGCGCTCTACCGTATCCATGAAGGGCCGGGTGAGGAGAAGCTGACCGATCTGCGGGCCTTTCTGGGTGAGCTGGGGCTCAGTCTACCCGGCGGCAAGAAACCCGCGGCTGGTGATTACGCCCAACTGCTGGAACAGATCAAGGGGCGCCCTGATCACCACCTGATCCAGACCGTACTGCTGCGCTCTCTCTCCCAAGCGGTCTACAGTTCAGACAATGTGGGACATTTCGGACTCTCATTTCCGGCCTACACCCACTTCACCTCACCCATCCGGCGCTATCCGGACCTGATTGTGCATCGTGCTCTCAAACATCTGCTTGCCAACGGTGGCGCCGATGATTTCGACTACTCCAAGCCCGATCTCCAGGGGTTGGGTGAACACTGCTCCAGCACCGAGCGCAAGGCGGATGAGGCCACCCGTGATGCCCTGGACTGGCTGAAGTGCGAATACATGATGGACAAGGTGGGTGAGCGTTTCGACGGCATCATTACCAGCGTCAACTCCTTTGGCGTCTTTGTCGAGTTGAACGACATCTATGTGGATGGCTTGGTGCATATCACGGCGCTGGACAACGACTATTATCACTACGATCCGGTGGGCCACCGTCTGTCCGGTGAGCGTACCGGTAAGGTGATCCGGCTGGGGGACCCGCTGCGTATCCGGGTGGCCAAGGTGAATCTGGATGACCGGAAAATCGATTTTGTGCTAGCGCATGAGGCGGGTCAGACGACACCCGTTAAACACAAATCCAAGGCAACAAAGTCCGGCGGCAGGACAAAGAAAAACGCGCCTGACGAGAAGAAGGGAGAGAGAAAAAGCAAATCAAAAAGGCGCCGCCGCGGTAAGCGAAAGGCTGACAATGGCTGAGGATAGGCAGCTGATCATGGGGTTTCACGCAGTGCGTGCTGCCCTGAATCAGGGGGGGACGGCCACTGGGGTCTGGCTTGACGCCCAGCGCCGGGACAGACGTATCAAAGAGCTGATCAGAGACGCCCGGGCCGCGGGGGTAAAGGTCCGTCAGGTCAGTGGTGATGAGCTGGATGAACTGGCCGGCGGCGGGAAGCATCAGGGTGTGCTGGCCTATATTCGCACCCCGGAGACCTATGACGAACCCTATCTGAAGGCCCTGTTGCAGCGACTCGATGATACGCCATTTCTGCTGGTGCTGGATGGTGTGCAGGACCCACACAACCTGGGCGCCTGTCTGCGCACGGCCGATGCCGTGGGTGTGCAGGCGGTGATTGCGCCGCGAGACAAATCAGTGGGGCTGACGGCTACCGTCTGCAAGGTTGCCAGTGGGGCGGCAGTGTCCGTGCCTTTTGTCCGGGTGACCAACCTGGCGCGTACCCTGAAGTGGCTGCGACAGGCGGGGATCTGGCTGATCGGTACCGCCGGGGAGACAGAACAGACAATGTTCGGAACGAATTTGACGGGACCACTGGCCATTGTGATGGGCGGAGAGGGCAAAGGCCTGCGTCGCCTAACCCGGGAGCAGTGTGATCTGTTGGTCAACCTGCCGATGCTGGGAGTTGTGGAGAGCCTCAATGTTTCCGTGGCGGCAGGTGTGGCACTCTATGAAGCAGTCAGGCAGCGTGCTGCTGATGTACCCCTCAAAACGCTAAACCCTGCATGAATGTATCGAATTTCTGGAACGAGGAGATAGATCACATGAAAAAGCTGCCAATAGCCCTGGTTGTTGCTTCTACCATGATGGGAACCGGAGCGCAGGCCGATACTGTATTTGGCATCTATGGCGGAGTGGATCTCTGGGATTTCGACTCATCGGGCAGTTTTGGTAGTAGCCAGGCGGGGATGCAGGACTTTAATCTGGACAATGAGAACAAGGTCAGCTTTTCCATTGCCCTGGAACATCCGGTGCCGATTTTACCCAATTTCCGCTTGCGTACGAGTGACCTTTCAACCTCAGGCGATACGACCCTGAGTGCCGATTTCGAATTTGCTGGCGAGATATTCGATGAGAATACAACGGTGGCGACGGACTTCAAATTACAGCACACCGATATCACGCTCTATTACGAAGTGTTCGATAATGATGTGGTCTCCTTCGATCTCGGTCTCACCGGAAAATATCTGGATGGCGAGTTCAAGGTTTTGAGTAAAGAGGATTCTAGCTCCGCAACCGAATCCTTCAATGGTCTTGTGCCTCTGTTATACGGCGCAGTGCAGATTGGCGTGCCCACAACCGGATTTACTTTTTTTGGCGAACTCAGTGCATTGAGTATCGATGATAATAAGATCCAGGATTATCAGGCGGGTGTAGCCTATTCATTTCTCGATAACCTGGCCATTGATATGTCGGTCAGGGCTGGCTACCGGGAATTTTCCCTGGAGCTCGACGATCTGGATAATGTCTTTACGGACTGGACCTTCGATGGACCCTTCCTGGGCGTGGAGGCCCATTTCTGATCTCAAGTTTTGGAGTTCAAACGGGGAGCGGAGAGGGAGATAGCGTTTTGAGACACGCTGTTTATACTATCCCTGTACGCTCGACTGCGGCCTTCCATGGCCGCAGACGCTCTCAAAAAGCTATCTCCCTCTCCGCTTGATATCTCATTGGAGTACCTGAACTCCGAAACTTGAGTACTGATCATGCCACTTCTGGTGGGGTACACTAGCAGTCTAATGATCTGATGATTCATTGAGCAGCTGTCTGGAAAAGTCTGTGGTTGCATTGCGTACCACCTCAATCGCCTCCGGACTGATACACCCATATTCAGTGAGTCGCGTGAATAATTTTATTGAGGCGGCAACCTCGATTGCCAATTCCTCATATCTCTGATCGATTTGTGTCCTCATTCTCTTCATTTAGCGTTACCCGCTATTGATTTCCCTTAAGGGCTATAGGTTTGGTTTCCCATGAATCCTGGCGTTCCCTGTTTGGCGAGACCTTGTCATCAACTGATATCCCCATCATCTGGTTATACTCACCAACAGAGATATACGACCAGTCAGCATGCGCGGAAAACATCTTTTTAATGAGTATTTGGTTTAATTCATGTCCCGCCTTGTAGGCGTAGTAGTGTCCGATGATGGGAACTCCCGCCAGTGAGAGATCGCCAAATGCGTCCAATACCTTGTGCCTGACAAACTCATCGGAAAAACGTAATCCCTCGCTGTTTACGATACGTTCTCCATCAACAAGGATTGCATTTTTCAATGAACCTCCACGCGCTAATCCTTTATCCTGTAGCTGCTTGATCTGATTGGCGAATCCGAATGTCCTGGCGCGGGCTATATTCTTAAGGAAAGCTTCATTGACGAGTTCGACGGAACAGGTCTGTGCCCCTATCGCTGTACCTGGAAAGTCTATCGATATGGTAATACGTTGTGTGGGATAAGGGAGCAGAAGCGCATACTTGTCTGCCTCTCGCACCTCTATCGGTTGCTGAATCCAGATGGCCTTGCGAGGTACGGATATTGACTGGGTTCCATATTGTTCAATTGTTTTGGTAAATGGTTCTGCACTGCCATCCATGATAGGAACCTCTGGACCATCGATATCAACGAGCAGATTGTCAATCCCGCAACCGAGAAGTGCGGCCATCAAATGTTCGACGGTGGCAACCGTCACTCCATGATTATTTCCAATGACGGTCGAGAGTGTCGTATCGGTTATGTTGTACCAGCGTGCTGCAATAAGCCCAATGCCTGGTTTCACATCGGTACGCTGGAAATAGATACCCGTCGAGTCAAGATTCGGTCTGAGTGTCAGAGTGGTTTTTACGCCAGTGTGTAAACCGATACCGACAAAGGAAACGGGCTTTCGAATAGTGCGTTGGTAAACTGATTGATTGCTGTTCATCTGTGTCCTCCTTATTCGATGTGGACAGAATAGGGAGTGGGTACACAGATGTCTGATCAGAATATGCCATTGTGCTATCTAATTGTGCCATTCTCGGTGTAGCACTGTTCACTCAACAGGTGATTAGCCCAATGGCCAATAAAGTTCATATTTTCACAATGTTAAGGTACGGCTAATAGCGGTCAACTGAGGATTCTAGGATTATAGTTACAGCGGAATTTGGAGCTTACAAAACAGTTCAAAGGATAGCCGACATGATTCTATGCGGGTGCCGGTAGCAAGGAGGCTATCATCAAACCTAGTGAAGTGTCTGCCGATAGTGTTGGGGTGAGACACCCGTCCAACGGCGAAAAGCCCGAGAGAAGTTACTGCTCTCCGAGAATCCAAGTAAAAAACCTATCTCTATCACTGGACGATCAGAGCCTTTCAGGTATTGGATGGCCAACTCTTTGCGTGTTTCATCGATGAGCTCCTTGAAACTGGTTCCCTCCGATTGGAGCTTTCGTTGCAGGTTTCTCAGACTCAGATTTAACAGTTGAGCAATTGTTTCCTGAGTGGGTGTGCCGTTAGGGAGGCGTTCAATAATTTGCGCCCTTACCTGAGTTGCAATACCTTTCTTGTCGAAATGTTTGAGGTAGTCTATGACACATCATGTCGTTTACTCTGGCCAGTTCCGGATGTGCACTTGATAACGGTGACTCAAGGACACTCTTGTCGAAGACGATGCGATTGTCCTTTGCACTAAACCCTACCTGTGAATCAAAGAACTGCTCGAGACGCTTAGCACATCCCGGATTGTCATGGCTGAACATGACATCCATGGGTCGGATATCGGGGCCAGCGGTTATTCGGCACATCCTGAAAAAAGATGCAAGCATTGCTTCTATCGAGGCGGGTACCGGTTGAGCGGTATAAGCGGTAGAGCGAAAGATAAGATGGTATCTATCGTTCTCCTCTTCCAGTTGGATATCGAGAGCCGTTGAAACTACTCTTTGATACCTGACCAGGCGTTTCAAGCCATCTTTTAGCGTATCGCTCGCCAACCAGGCAAGCCCCATTCCATGAAGGGAGGCGGGCTGAATGTAGCTGGCGTATGTTAGGCCAAAACATGGGTCTCCTGTACGTTCAACCGCCAAACGCCAGATTTTCTGCAGCCTGTTGACAGGAAGTCGCTCGTTCGGGCCGTAATACTTATCAGGATCGATGCCGGCCTCCCTGACGATTGGTCGGTAATCCAGGCCATAGTGTTCAATGGCATCGGCGAGCAGGCTGGCCACACTGATGAGGGTGGTGTGTTCCTTATGACTATTCTGCATATCCCACTCCAGCTGAATTAAAGGTCAATAATGATCGGCAACCTGAAGACGGATGTAGTCCAGGGTTGGGGTTACTCCCAGCAGGTACTGGAAAAGGCTGTTGGCCCAGTTTTCACGATAATGATAAGTTGCGGAAAGTACAAGGAATGTGTAGAATTCGCCGCTTCCCGATGCCCGGTGATCGGGCATCACTCCTTGCTTTACTGCTGAAGCAGAAGGCTGCCTAACCCGAAAGGAGATACAATGAGGCACTATGAAGTTGTGTTCCTGGTCCATCCGGACCAGAGTGAACAGGTACCCGCTATGATCGAGCGTTATCGCTCGGGCATCGAATCCAAAGGTGGACAGATCCATCGTCTGGAGGACTGGGGCCGCCGTCAGTTGGCCTATCCCATCAACAAGATCCACAAGGCACACTATGTATTGATGAACATCGAGTGCGATGCTGAGGCCCTGTCCGAATTGGAGAGCGCTTTCCGTTTCAACGATGCAGTCATCCGTAACATGGTCATCCTGCGTAAAGAGGCAATCACCGAGGCTTCCCACCTGGCTAAGAGCCAGGAGGGCGATGAGGCCCCAGTAGTCGAATCCAGTGAGGGCGATACTGAGGATCAAGAGTCAGAAGCAGTGACTACTGATGAGTGATTGAGTGGGTTAACTTTAAAGAGGAATAGACCATGGCACGTTTTTTTCGACGTAAGAAATTTTGCCGCTTTACCGCGGAGGGCATCACCGAGATCGATTACAAGGACCTCAACCTGTTGAAGGCCTATGTCAGCGAGAGCGGTAAGATTGTGCCCAGCCGGATTACCGGCACCAAGCCCAAGTATCAGCGTCAGCTGGCCACCGCCATCAAGCGGGCCCGGTACGTGGCGCTGTTGCCCTATACCGATCAACATTGAGGTAGATCAACAGACCAACCGGAATTTGGCATGAAGGGCTTGGCATCCTTTGTGATGCGGGGGCCATCACAGGCGGTGATGGTGACCAGCATATTGGCTTTGCTCTCACTGGTGCTTCCTCTGTTCGGTATGCTCAGTGCGGCAAGTGTGGGACTGGTGGCCCTGCGCCAAGGAGCGCGATCGGGCTTCACCATCAGCCTGCTCGCCACCCTGGCATGTGGGGTATTTTTAGTCGGTTACGACTGGTTAACACCCACTGGCATAGGCAGCCCTCTGCTTGCTCTGGGTTTCCTGATGCTCCAATGGTTACCGGTGTTGCTGCTGGGGCTGTTCCTGAGAAGCAGCCGCTCCCTGGGCCAGGCAATCCAGCTGGCACTCGGTTTCGGACTGCTGATCATCCTTGCTCAGTATCTGTTACTGGGGAGTCCGGCGGAATACTGGCAGACCCAACTGCAACTGCTGATAGAGCAGTTCGAGAAGGCTGGCGTATTGGATCAGGCCAATAATGAAGCGGTCTTGCAGCAAATGGCTGGGTGGATGGGCGGCGTCTTGGCCGCCGCTGTCTTCCTGCAACTGGTGTTCAGTCTGCTATTGGCCCGCTGGTGGCAAGCGCTGCTCTATAACCCGGGGGGATTCAGAATTGAATTCCACCAGTTTCGGCTACATAAGCTGTTGGGTCTGATAGGACTGCCCGGGCTGGTCATTCTGCTGTTGCCGTTTCAGGAGATTCCGGAAATAGTCAGGTACCTGGTAACCCTGCTGTTTGCCGTCTTGTTTCTACAGGGGTTGGCCGTAGTCCACGGCATCCTGGGTAAAGCTGGCTCCGGACTACCCTGGTTGGTTGGATTGTACCTGTTGCTGATTATTTTACTGCCACAGGCCTTGATGGTGCTTGCCACTGTGGGCCTGCTGGATATTTGGATTGATTTTCGAACCCGGTTTGAGCGAAGCCGTTCGCCTGGTTGAAGAACGTTATTTAACCTTTCAGGGGTGATACCAATGGATATTATTCTGTTACAAAAAGTCGATAACCTGGGTAATCTGGGTGACAAGGTAAACGTAAAGAGCGGATATGGCCGCAATTTCCTGATCCCTTCCGGGCGCGCCGTGCCGGCGACCGCCGACAATCTAAAGGCCTTTGAGGCCCGTCGCGCGGAATTGGAAAAGGAGGCAGCCGACAAGCAGGCGGCCGCCGAACGTCGCAAGGAGGCATTGGATGGAATGGTTATCTCCATCAGCTGTAAAGCAGGTGATGAGGGTCGACTGTTCGGCTCTGTCGGTACCGCTGACATTGCCAAGACGGTTACGGACGCAGGCTATGAGTTGGCCAAAAAAGAGGTGCTGCTGCCGCATGGTGCCTTTCGCATTGCTGGGGAGTATGAAGTAGACGTGCATCTACACAGTGATGTAAATGCCACGCTCAAGCTGACTATCGTTCCGGAAGAATAAGTTACACTCGACTGATTGCTATCTTCCATGTCTGAGTCGGTCTATCCAGAAGAGATTCCTTCCTACCCTGAACTCGACACCGAGGCCCTGAGGGTACCGCCGCACTCCATTCAGGGCGAGCAGTCAGTGCTGGGCGGTTTGATGCTGGACAATGCCACCTGGGATCAGGTCGCCGACATGCTGGTGAAGGACGATTTCTATCGCAAGGAGCATCGCCTCATCTTCAATGCCATTGCGGCACTGGCTGAACAGACCCAGCCCTTCGACGTGGTGACCCTGGCGGAGACCCTGGAGCGTAACGGGGCTCTCGATGAGGCGGGCGGTCTGCCCTATCTGGTGACCCTGGCGGAAGAGACCCCCAGTGCGGCGAATATCAAATCCTATGCGGGCATAGTGCGGGAGTACTCGGTGATGCGTCAGCTGATCTCGGTCGGCACACAAATCTCCGACAGCGCCTTTCACCCCCAGGGACGCGATTCCGCGGAACTGCTGGACCATGCGGAGAGCAAGGTCTTTGCCATTGCCGAACAGCGTTCGAAGGGTGGCGGTGGTTTCAGCTCCATCAAGTCACTGCTCACCAAGGCGGTCGACCGCATCGAGACCCTGTTTCAACAGGACGAGCCGCTGACCGGTCTCAGTACCGGCTTCAACGATTTTGACGAGATGACCTCCGGACTTCAGCCGGCTGACCTGATCATCGTGGCGGGGCGGCCCTCCATGGGCAAGACCAGCTTCGCCATGAATATTGCCGAGCATGTGGCGATCAAGTCCGGCAAGGGTGTGGCGGTATTCAGTATGGAGATGCCGGGAGATGCCCTGGCCATGCGCATGATGTCCTCCCTGGGACGTATCGATCAGTTGCGGGTGAGAACCGGCAAGCTGGAGGATGATGAGTGGCCAAGACTGTCGTCGGCGGTCAGCATCCTGGCGGAGACCCAGTTGTTTATTGATGACACGCCGGCCATGAGCCCCACCGAGGTGCGCGCCCGGGCCCGCCGCCTGAAACGGGAAAACAAGGATCTGGGCCTGATCGTGCTCGATTATCTGCAGCTGATGCAGGCCCCGGGGGTGGGCGACAACCGCACCGCGGAGATCTCCGCCATCTCCCGTTCACTCAAGGCCCTGGCCAAGGAGTTGGATGTGCCGGTGATGGCCCTGTCCCAGCTCAATCGCAGCCTGGAGCAGCGCACCAACAAGCGTCCGATCATGTCCGACCTGCGGGAATCAGGTGCCATAGAGCAGGATGCGGACCTGATCGTCTTCATCTACCGGGATGAGGTTTATAACGAGGACAGTACCGACAAGGGCATGGCGGAGATCATCATCGGCAAACAGCGAAATGGCCCCATCGGTACTACCCGTCTGACCTTTCTGGGTCAATACACCAAATTCGAAAACTACATCCAAGACATCTACCCAGATGAGGGCTATTGATGGGGTTTGCACCGCAGGCCAGCATCGATCATGCCGCCCTGCGGCACAATCTCCAACAAGTACGGACAAAGGCACCCAACAGTCGTATCTGGGCAGTGATCAAGGCCGATGCCTATGGTCATGGCATCAAGAGCGTCGCCAAAGGGCTGGCGGCCGCTGACGGTTTTGCGGTGGCCCGGGTGGAGGAGGCCCTCAGGCTCCGGCAGCTGGGTATCCACAAGCCGTTGCTGATTCTTGGGGGGGTCTTCAGTCCAGTCGATGCCCAGGCGGCGATTCATGCGGAATGTCAACTTGCCGTGCATCACCCCTATCAGGTTGAGTTGCTGCAGGAACTCAACGTGGAACGTTCGGTGGCCGTCTGGTTGAAGGTCGATACCGGTATGCACCGGCTCGGCGTGCGTTCAAAACAGCTCAATGAGCTGGCAGACCGGCTGAGGCACTGCCCGAGTGTCAGTGAAGTGAATCTGATGACTCATTTGGCCAATGCGGATGACCGATCCGATCCTACCACCCGGCGCCAGTGCGAGCGCTTTGAACAGCTGCCCCTGACGACCTTCAAACAGCTCTCGATGGCCAATTCCGCCGGTCTGATGGCCTATCCGTCGACCCAACGTGATTGGGTGCGGCCCGGTATCATGCTCTATGGGGTCTCTCCCTTTGGCGATTCCATCGGCGAGCAGGAGGGTTTGAGGCCGGTCATGACCTTCAGTGCTCGGGTAATGGCGGTGAGCGCCTGTCAAAAGGGCGACCCGGTCGGCTATGGTGGCAGCTATCGCTGTCCGGCCGATATGCCGGTTGCGGTGGTGGGGGTGGGTTATGGCGACGGTTATCCCCGGCATGCAGCCAGTGGCACGCCTGTGCTGATCCGCCAGCAGCGATTGCCGCTGGTAGGTAGGGTCTCCATGGACATGCTCTGCGTCGATGCCCGTGCCGTGCCTGATCTGACCCTTGGCGAGCAGGTAATCCTTTGGGGTAATGGACTGCCGGTGGAGGAGATCGCCCGGGCCGCAGACACCATCGGCTACGAGCTGTTGTGCAGTATCACGGGGCGGGTGGAGTTCATCGATCAGCATGTTGCTCATGCGAACATTGGATAGCCGACATGCTCCTCCGAGGGACGCCGTAAATACTTCCCCGTGGGCTTGATGGTCACATCCGACCATCCATGGTATGAACCTTTTAGTAATCTGGAGGAATAAACTTGGCGGGCGGGAAGAAACCAGCAAAATCGGTCTATGTCTGCTCCTCCTGTGGCGCCTCTTTCCCCAAGTGGGCGGGTCAGTGTTCGGAGTGCAAGGCCTGGAATGCGCTCGAAGAGAGCGTGACTGCACCGGCCAGTGGCAATGCGTCACGCTACGCCGGTTATACGGGTGAGGTGGCATCTCAAGTCTTCACTCTTTCATCGGTGGAGTCCGAAGCGGAGACGCGCTCCAGTTCCGGTAGCATCGAGTTGGACCGGGTGCTTGGCGGGGGGCTGGTGAAGGGTTCGGTGGTCCTGATCGGGGGTGATCCGGGGATCGGCAAGTCAACCCTGTTGATCCAGGCCCTGGCACGTCTCTCCACATCCATGCAGACGCTCTATGTCTCCGGTGAGGAGTCACCCCGTCAGATCGCCCTGCGGGCACAGCGACTGGGCCTGCCGGTGGATGACCTGCGTCTGCTGCCCGAGACCTGTGTGGAGCGCATCATTGCCACCGCCGAGTTGGAGCGGCCGGAGGTCATGGTGGTGGATTCCATCCAGACCATGTACACGGAACTGCTGCAGTCCGCACCGGGTTCGGTCTCCCAGGTGCGGGAGGCGACGGCCCAGCTGGTGCACTATGCCAAGCGTAGTGGAACTGCGATCTTTCTCGTAGGGCATGTTACCAAAGAGGGTAATCTGGCGGGTCCGCGGGTACTGGAGCATATGGTGGATACCCTGCTCTATTTCGAGGGTGAGGCGGGCAGTCAGTTTCGCCTGATTCGTACCATTAAGAACCGTTTCGGCGCGGTCAATGAGTTGGGTGTGTTCGCCATGACCGAGCGGGGCCTCAAGGAGGTGAGCAATCCATCCGCCATTTTCCTGTCGAGACAGGCGGAATCCGTACCTGGCAGTGTCATCCTGGTGACTCGGGAGGGTACCCGTCCACTGCTGGTGGAGGCTCAGGCGCTGGTGGACGAGAGCCCCCTGGCCAATCCCCGGCGAGTCACACTGGGGCTGGAGCAGAACCGCCTCTCCATGCTGTTGGCGGTGCTCCACCGGCACGGCGGCATCGCCATGTTCGATCAGGATGTCTACGTCAATGTGGTGGGGGGGGTGCGCATTACCGAGACAGCGGCCGATCTGGCGGTTTTGCTGGCGGTGCTCTCCAGTTACCGGAATCAACCGCTGCACCAGGGGTTGGTGGTGTTTGGGGAGGTGGGACTGACCGGGGAGATCCGCCCGGTGCCGAATGGGCAGGATCGTCTGCGGGAGGCGGCCAAGCATGGATTCAAGCGTGCGATCGTACCGAAATCGAATCTGCCTAAACAGTCGTTGGAAGGGTTGGAGATTATTCCAGCCGAGCGGTTAAGCGATGTGCTGGATGCGGTATAAGGCACCTGTCGACAGGTTAGCCCAAGGCTTCCAGCTCTCTTTCCAGTAGATCGCTGTCACCTACATTGAGCTCCATCAGGCGGCGCAGGTGGGTGATGCTCTCCATGTCTATCCTGTTACAGACAAATCCGATCTGCCTCTCTTCGAGATGGGCTGTTCCTGTCCACATCTGAATCCTGGTGCCGGACTCATCCAATGAAACAGTAAGTATGACCTGCTGGTCGATCGCTGGGTTCCAATCCATGGGCCTTATTACCAAGGCGCCTTTCAATGAGATATCAATCAGCTTGGTCTTGTAGCTGCTGTTGCCGGCATTCAGGGTAACCGGTGCGTCGAACAGTACCCGTTTGAATCGGCGGCGCTCTTCTGTATGACTGGTCTCAGGCATATGCCAAATAACTCGCTCGTCAGCTGTGAAATTGCATCTCGGTGTTGCCAACCTTGATCATATCCCCATCAGTCAGTAGCTGGCTCTCTTCTCCGATGGGCTGGTTATTGACGAGCGGTGGAGCAGGTCCCTCCAGGTAGGAGATGTAATATCCGGAATCGCGCCGGGCGATCATGGCGCAGTCACTACCCACCCGTCCTATGCGGGTCATGTTACGGATCAGGGGAATAACTCTGCCAAAGTTGTCACCATTCATGATCTGCAGCATGCTTTTGGATTGAAGCTGACTATCCTCTTCTTTTTCTTCTAATTCCGCACCAGGGGCTGAGGGTCCCTGCTGAAGCTCCCCGGCAAGTTCGATGGCGTCCTGCGAAAACGTGAGGGTGTGTTTGCCCACCTGGATGATATCACCATGCTGAAGGCCCACGGATTCAGTCTGCTTGTGATTAACCTGCACGGGAAATTCTTCATCCAGTGCCTCGAGATGGCAGGCGTCCTCATGCCGAGTGATCATTGCTTGTCTCGGTGAGATCGCCAGACTGTCAATGAATATTCCACATTCCCTGTTACGGCCGATTATCGTTTCATCCTCCTTGAGGTGGAAGACATCAATCAGACGGCCCTTGAAGGAGAGAGTTAGTTTTGGCATGGATATAACCGCTAGATTAAACCTTGAATATTGTGAGTATATATCGGAGAAGATGGGTGAAACCCTTGACTATTTCAATAAATGGTTCGGCTGAAATCAGTTTCGAGCAAGTGGACTTGTGTAGTGTGTCAGTGACTTGTCTTGTATATCGTCTGCTAGACAAATAGCTGAAATCGCTTCCATTATCTGGTGGTTTTTTGATGATTTCTTCTAGTTTATGCCTGCTTGCATTCAGTCAGGTCAAGGAGATATTGGATAAAAGTACCTGATTACCCCTGATACTCAGCTACTCTGACGGCTGAGATTGTCCATAAGTACCGGGCGTATCTGGGGCGTGGTTGCAGGACACGCAGTGAATACATC
>JBDLIF010000005.1:0-21576 GCA_039714955.1 Pseudomonadota bacterium
CAAGTTTCGGAGTTCAAACGGGGAGCGGAGAGGGAGATAGCGTTTTCAGACACGCTGTTAATACTCTCCCTGTACGCTCGACTGCGGCCTTCCATGGCCGCAGACGTTCTCAAAACGCTATCTCCCTCTCCGCTTGATATCTCATTGGAGTACCTGAACTCCGAAACTTGAGTTAGTAAGTAACGATCTGTCAGCTGAGCATGGTGGCCAGTAGTCTGTCTTCCAGCTCGATGCGCAACGCCAGCTTCTCTCCCAAGTGGGAAAGGTCATCCGCCAGGTCATCGAAGAGCAGCGCATGATCCGACAGATCATATTTGTCATTGAAGTTCACCGCAAACTCCGTGGCCTGGATGAAATCGGGGTAGATCTCTTCGGCAATCTCGATAACGCGGCCTCGGCGTTCGCTGCCATTACTGATGTGGCCGAACACCTCAAAATGGCCAAACGCGGCATAGTCAACGAGTATCTGGCAGAAACGCTGGAGTAGATTATCGATGGATTCGGTGCGGGTATAGGGTTCAAGGCCAGCCACCTGACAGAATGAGACCAGGACCTCCTGACGTTCAGTCAGGAGTTTATTGATCATCTCCTGAGTACCTGTTCTGCGCTCAAGATTCCGTGTTCTCCTGCCCATCGAATTCACCCCCACTCCAACACCCCTTGATAAAACCAATTGATCGAGAAGTTGCCGGCAGTTTCAACGGAACCCGTGATGGAAGACCACTTATCGTTTCATATCGCCGGTGCTCACATCCATGGAACCTTAGCTAACCACCATTACCGCCTTGGAGCAAGTGAACTCATCCCAAAAAACGATTTAGGTCAATATAAAAAGCCAGGCTCATGATGGCAAGCAGGATCAACATGCCAATCTTCTGCCCCAGCTCAATAAATCTGTCTGACAAAGGGCCTCCCTTGATCGCTTCGATCAGAAAGAAGAAGAGATGCCCCCCATCCAACACCGGAATAGGCAACAGATTCAACACCCCAAGGCTGATGCTGACCACAGCGAGAAACTTCAGAAAATAGGTCGTTCCATAGCTGGCCGACTTGCCGGCGGAGTCCGCTATCGAGATGGGCCCACTCAGATTTTTCACCGATACCTCACCCACCAGCATTTTTCCCAGCATCCGCAACATGAGCCGGGAGAGGTCCCAGGTCTTATAGAGGGATTGGCCCAGCGCCGCCATGGGACCGTATTGGATTTCAGTCTGATAGTCATCCAGGAGACCTGGCGGTACCTGCACACTGGCCCCGATGCGGCCTATCATCTTGCCCTGCTCATTGACCGAGGCCGGGGTAACCTCCAGGGAAAGACGCTCTCCTTTCCGCTCGACCTCGAGCCTAATCATCCGGGCCGGGCGCTCTCTGACATAGCTTACCCAGTCAGGCCAGCTCTCAAGTGCTACGCCATCCGCTGAGACCAAGCGATCTCCGCGCTCCAGTCCGGCGGCAGCCGCCGCCTCTCCCGCTAACAGCTCACCGATGATTGGCGGCAGAATCGGCCGTTTAGGCGTCAGACCCATGTTTTGCAGGATCTGACCATCCTCTGTCAGTGCCTGTAGTCCGGAGGTATTCAGCCAGTGGATCAGCTCCCTGCCCGAATCATCCCGCACCCGTACCGGTAGTTCGGGTTGACCCATGGCTTCGGAAAGCAGGGCATAAATAGTGCTCTCCCAGGTTGGCGTCTGCTGATCACCGACGGAAAGTATCTGCTCCCCAGGCAAAAAACCCGCCTGTTCAGCGATGGACCCCTTACTCACTTCACCAATCAGCGGTTTCAGCCCGGTATCGCCAGTCACAAAGATCAGCCAAAAGACGCAGATCGCAAACAGAAAATTAAACAGAGGACCCGCTATCACGATGGCGCTGCGCACGGGAAGCGACTGTCGGTTGAAGGCCCGCTGCAGTTCTTCGGGGGCAACCGGGGCCTCGCGTTCGTCGAGCATTTTCACATAGCCACCGAGGGGGATGGCGGCGATGACATATTCGGTATTGTCTACCCGGCTAACGCGTTTCCACAGGGGACGGCCAAAGCCAACCGAAAACCTCAATACCTTGACGCCCAATCGGCGGGCAACCCAGAAGTGACCAAACTCATGGACGGTGATCAGGATGCCCAGGGCTGCGATGAATGCGACGATTGTAATGAACAGGGAATCCATGGCAGATAATCCTAGAAACGACGGTTGAACCTATTGAAACAAATTAGCATTATATCAACTTCTTACTATCAGTAATGGAGCGGTCAACTGTGCTTACTAGGTTAAAGATATCAGACCTGATAGCGCAGGGCTTGTTCCGCCAGATCCCTGGCTCTACGGTCGCAATCCAGCAGTTGTTCCAGACTCTCGACCTTCTCAACCTCCATCGTCTGCAGGGTTTTGTCAACCAGCTCCGGGATTTCCAGAAAACCGATCCGATGGTCCAGAAAGGCCGCCACCGCTACCTCGTTGGCCGCATTCAGCACCGCCGGCGCGGTTCCACCCGCCCCCACCGCTTCCATGGCGAGTCGCAAACAGGGGAAACGTTGCAGGTCCGGGGCTTCGAAATCGAGCTGAGCCACCTGAAAAAGATCCAGGCTGTCGACTCCGGATTCGATCCGTTCCGGCCAGGCCAGGGCATGGGCTATGGGTGTGCGCATATCAGGATTCCCCAGCTGGGCCAGTACCGATCCATCCGCATATTCCACCATGGAGTGAATCACGCTCTGGGGATGCAACACAACCTGAATCCGTGACGGTTCAGCATGAAATAACCAGTGTGCCTCGATCACCTCGAGCCCTTTGTTCATCATGGTCGCCGAATCCACTGAGATCTTACGCCCCATATCCCAGTTGGGATGGGCGCAAGCCTGTTCAGGGGTCATCTTTCCCAGTTCATCCATCGGGGTGGTGCGGAAAGGACCGCCGGAGGCCGTCAGCAGGATCCTTTTCACCCCAGTATGATCCAGGCCCTGGGAAAAGCCCGCCGGCATGCACTGGAAGATGGCGTTGTGCTCACTGTCGATGGGCAGGATCTCCGCCCCATGGGTCAGCGCCTCATCCATAAACAGGCGCCCCGAAACCACCAGGGCCTCCTTGTTGGCCAGCAGCACCCTTTTCCCGGCGCGCACCGCGGCCAGTGAGGGCAGCAGACCGGCGGCCCCGACGATGGCCGCCATCACATAATCGGCCTCCGGCATGGCCGCGGCCTGCTCCAGCCCCGCAACACCACTCAGCACTTCAGTCTGACTGCCATGGCTCCAAAGCCGCCTGGCCAATTCCACGGCCGCGGATTCATCCGCCATCACCGCCAGCCGCGGTTTGAATTTCAGGCACTGGGGCAGCATGACTTGCACATTTTGCCTGGCGGTCAGCGCGAGGATGCGGTATCTGTCAGGATGGCGGGCCACCACATCCAGGGTGCTTACCCCAATGGAGCCGGTTGAACCCAACACGGTCAGCCCTTTCATATCGCCTTATCCAGTAAAACCCAACCCAGCAGAAATACCGGTGCCGCGGCGGTCAGACTGTCAACCCTATCCAGCATCCCACCATGCCCAGGCAACAGGTTTCCACTGTCCTTAACACTGCGCTGGCGCTTCAGCATACTTTCAGAGAGATCGCCTACCACGGAAAACAGTACGGTTATCAGGCAGAGCAGCATGGCCAACAGCGTACTCTGCAAGTCTAACCCCTGCCACCAGCCCAGAATCAGACCAAACAACAGAGCGGGTACCAAGGCCCCATAGACACCCTCACGGGTCTTGCCCGGACTCACCTGGGGCGCCAGCTTGTGCCGTCCCCAGCGCCGGCCCGCAAAGTAGGCGCCAACATCGGCACCCCAGATCAACATGAGGAGGAAGACCAGAAGGACGGGGCCATCCTGAGGAAGATGGTGCAGAAAAACCAGGGAAAACCAGGCCGGCACCAGAACAATAACCCCCTCGAGGGCCTGTAGTGGACGAAACCCCGTCAGCCTTCCATCACTGCTGAACCGGCTGATGCGAAAGATTACCAGCAACCACCACCCCAGACTGGCCGACAGTAACCATGGCGCCCAGCCTGATTGCATGAAGAGCCTGTCGGCGCCCAGCATGGTACCGGCAAGCAGCAGAATATAGCCAAGCTGACCAGCGGGCTGGCTAATTCCGGCAAGCCTGGCCCATTCACCTCCACCCAGCAACAGCACCAGGGCGAAGATCAGTGCCAGATAGTGACTGGGCATGAAAAGCACCGTTCCCAACACCAAGGGAGCCAGTACCAGCGCGGTGAGGACTCGCTGCTTCAGCACGAGGATCTCAGGAAACCTCAGGCCTGTCGCCGGTTATCTGCTCACCGGTCCGGCCGAAACGGCGCTGCCGGCCCGCATACTCCTCGAGGGCGAGATCCAGGGCCGCGCCATCGAAATCGGGCCAGAGCAGATCGGTAAAATAGAGTTCGGCATAGGCGGCCTGCCAGAGCAGAAAGTTACTCAGACGCTTCTCCCCGCCGGTGCGGATATAGAGATCGGGATCGGCCTGGAAAGGAAACGAGAGGGCATCAGCCAGCCGATCCTCATCGATATCCCGCGGTTCCAGCTCCCTCTCCTTGACCGCCTGCGCCAGTTTTCTGGTTGCCTGGAGGATATCCCAACGTCCCCCGTAGTTGGCCGCGATCTGGAGAACCAGAGCATCGTTGCCGGATGTCAGCCTTTCAACCTCTTGAATTCTTTGCTGGAGTTTATCGGAGAATGCGGTCCGCTCACCAATCACGAGCAAGCGCACGCCATTTTTATGCAGGCGTCTGGCCTCTTTTTTCAGCGCGCTGATAAACAGCTCCATGATCAGGCCCACCTCTTTTTTTGGGCGGCGCCAGTTTTCGCTGCTGAAGGCAAACAGGGTCAGAACCCGGATCTTACGTTGTACACACTGTTCGATGACCTTTCTTACGGCCTCGACCCCGGCGGAGTGCCCGGCAGTCCGGGGCAGTCCACGGCTTTGCGCCCACCGACCGTTACCATCCATGATAATCGCGATGTGCCGTGGCTGACACGGATCATCAGTCTCCTGGATCAATGGGGTTCCCTGCTCCAGCGTGCTGGAAGCATCCGGATTGGATTGATCGTCGCTCATCATGAGATCTGTCAGATCTCCATCAGATCCTTCTCTTTCACACCCAGGACTTCATCCACCTCCTTGATGTGCTGATCGGTCAGTTTTTGAATGATCTCATGCCCCCGCCTATCATCATCTTCTGAGATCATCTTCTCTTTGAGCATATCCTTCAAGTTGTGATTAGCATCCCGACGGATATTTCGAATCGCCACCTTGGCACCTTCCGCCTCATGGCGTACCACCTTAATCAGGTCCTTGCGGCGCTCCTCGGTCAGTGGCGGCATGGGAACACGTATCACGGTCCCGGCACTCATCGGATTCAAGCCGAGATCCGAGGTCATGATCGCCTTCTCCACCACCGCAACCATGGGTTTCTCCCAAGGTGTCACCGTCAGGGTCCGGGCATCCTCCACATTGATGTTGGCAACCTGGCTGAGCGGCACCTCCGAGCCATAATAGTCCACATGGATATGATCCAGCAGACTGGGATGGGCCCGTCCGGTTCTTACCTTCGCCAGTTCATGCGTCAGAGACTCTACGCTCTTCCCCATACGTTTGGCAGCATCACTTTTGATATCGTCAATCATCTTAATCGCCTTTCTCAACCAAAGAGCCAATTGCCTCTCCCCGCATCAACCGCATGAGGGCACCGGAATCATTGATGTTCATGATTCGTAGCGGCATGTTGTTGTCACGGCAGAGCACGATGGCCGTTGCATCCATGACCTGCAGATTATCCGCCAGGGCCCGATTGTAGGTCAGATTGGGATAGAACTCAGCATTCGGGTAGTTGACCGGATCCGCGGAGTAGACACCGTTGACCTTGGTGGCCTTGATCAAAAGGTCGGCCTGGATCTCGATCGCCCGCAAGCTGGCGGCGGAGTCTGTAGTGAAATAGGGGTTACCCGTGCCGGCGGCCAGGACTACCACCTGCCCCCTATCCAGATAGCGCCGCGCCCCCCGGGTGGTGAAGGATTCGCAGACATCCGGCATGGCCAACGCTGACAGGACCCGACTATCAATATTGATACGGGAGAGGGCATCCTGCATGGCCAGGGAGTTCATCACCGTGGCCAGCATCCCCATATGATCGCCACTCACCCGATCGAGGCCGCCTTGTGCCAGACCAGCGCCACGGAAGATGTTGCCACCACCAATGACCAGTCCCACCTGCACCCCGGCGTTCACCAACTCCCCGATCTCACCGGCTACGCGCCCCATGACCTCCGGGTCGATACCAAAGGCACCTTTACCCATCAAGGCCTCACCGCTCAGTTTAAGCAGAATGCGTTGAAAATTTAAATCTGACATCTCTGGTCTGAGTCCCTATTTAAATCTTTCGAGTTCCGTAGCCTTGCACGCCGGACGCTGCATGGTATCTGCTATGAGGAGCTAAAAACAGCCCGTAAAGGCCTCCTCATGATACGCATCACGGGGTTACATGTTTACCTGGGCCATCACCTCTTCCGCGAAGTTCTCCTTCTTCTTCTCTATGCCCTCTCCGACTTCGAAACGCTGATACTGCAAGATGCTCGCGCCCTTGTTCTTCAGCAGTTTCTCCACCGTGATGTCGGGATCCTTGACGAATGCCTGGCCCAACAGGGTGTTCTCCGACAGGTATTTACGCATGCGGCCATCCACCATCTTTTCGATGATGTTGTCAGGCTTGCCGGTCTCCTTGGCTTGTGCGCCAACAATCTCACGCTCCTTTGCCAGCAACTCCTGTGGCATTTGCTCAGCGGAGAGACAGATGGGGTTGGTGGCCGCGATATGCATGGCCAGATCCTTGCCCAGCTCATCGTCGCCGCCCGCCACTTCAACCACCACACCGATGCGCACACCGTGACGGTAGCTGATGAGTTTTCCGTTATCTGCCTGGAAACGGGCAAACCGGCGCACGTTCATGTTCTCGCCCAATTTCGAGATGAGGGCCTCGCGGGCCTGGTTTACCGTGGTATCCTCCCCTTCATGCAGGGGTTGATCCATCAGGCCGGCCACATCATCCGCTCCGCCACTCAGCACCCGCTCCGCCACGGCGCTGGCAAAAGAGGTAAAGTTGTCGTCTTTGCCCACAAAGTCGGTCTCGCAGTTGACCTCGACCATCGCTGCCTGGCTGTTGTTGTCGTTGAAGCTGAGCACGATCACCCCTTCCGCCGCGGTACGGCCGGCCTTCTTGGCCGCCTTGGCCTGACCGGACTTGCGCATCTGCTCGATCGCCGCTTCTATATCGCCATCTGACTCAACCAGTGCCTTTTTGCACTCCATCATGCCTGCGCCGGTACGTTCGCGCAGTTCCTTTACCAGAGAGGCTGTAATTGCCATGAACTGTCTACCTACTGTATCTGTATGTGAATGGAAACCGGCCGGGATCGGCCTCTGCCAACACCCGGCCCTTTCTGTCTGAAATCGGAAACAACTGGATCAGGTATCGCCCTCGGAAACCTCGACAAACTCCTCCTCGGTGCTGCCTGAGGCGGCCACATGGGCAGCACTGGCACGACCCTCCAGGATTGCCGCCGAGGCGCCCTGAACATAGAGCTGTATCGCACGGATCGCATCGTCGTTACCCGGAATCACATAGTCCACATCATCCGGGCTGTTGTTGGTATCCACCACGCCGATTACCGGAATACCGAGCTTGCGGGCTTCTGCCACGGCGATATCCTCATGCCCGACATCGATGATGAACAGGGCATCCGGCAGACCACCCATGTTTTTGATGCCGCCCAGGCTGCGTTCCAGCTTCTCGAGCTCGCGCTTGAGCCCCAGGGCCTCTTTCTTATTGAAACGCTGTTCGACACTGCCATCTTCGAACATCGCATCCAGATCCTTGAGCCGTTTGACCGACTGCTTGATGGTCTTGAAATTGGTCAGCATGCCACCCAGCCAACGATGGTTGACAAAAGGCATTGCACAGCGCTCCGCCTCCTCGCGAATGGCGCTCTGGGCGGCTCGCTTGGTGCCCACGAAAAGAATCTTACCGCCATTGGCGGACAATGATCCGATAAAATTCATGGCCTCCTTGAACAGGGGCAGGGTCTTCTCAAGATTGACGATATGAATCTTGTTACGATGACCGAATATGAATGGACCCATCTTGGGGTTCCAATAGCGGGTCTGATGGCCGAAATGTACGCCTGCCTCAAGCATCTGGCGCATGGAAACTGCACTCATGAGTGACTCCTGAATTAATTGGGTTAAACCTCCACATACCCCATGCATCGACCTTATCGGATAAGGCACCCCGACCCATGTGACGGTGTGTGTGCGTATTTACTCCACATTCCCTGTTCGGAAGGTGGGTATTAGTTAGCCTGAACCGATTGCGATTCAGCGGCGCGTTTTATACCATAATTCGTTAACTGCGACAAACCCAATCTCTCTCGCAACGCCTTAATTTTTCAGACTTTACAAGCTACTGCACATGAGCGTAACGATAAAAACAGCGCAAGAAATCGAGAAGATGCGTGTCGCCGGGCGGCTTGCCGCCGAAGTATTGGAGATGATCGCGCCCTATGTCAGGCCCGGCATTACCACTGCCGAGCTGGACCGGATCTGCCACGATTATATCATCAACCAACAGCAGGCCATTCCAGCCCCATTGAACTACCGGGGTTTTCCAAAATCCATCTGCAGTTCGGTCAATCAGGTCGTCTGCCATGGTATTCCAGCTGAAAAGCGATTAAAAAAGGGTGACATCGTCAACCTGGACATCACGGTCATCAAGGATGGCTATCATGGGGATACCAGCAGGATGTTCACGGTCGGCGAAACCTCTATCCTGGCAAACCGTCTGATGGATGTCACCTATCGCGCCCTCTGGATTGGTATCGAACAGGTCAAATCCGGTGCCCGGCTAGGAGACATCGGACATGCCATTCAACAGTTTGTCGAAGGACATAACTATTCAGTGGTGCGGGAGTATTGTGGTCATGGCATCGGCAAGGAGTTCCATGAAGATCCACAAATCCTCCACTATGGCTCTCCCGGCACGGGATCAACCCTGCAGGAAGGCATGTGTTTCACCATCGAACCCATGGTGAACGCGGGCAAGCGGCAGGTGAAGCTGCGTCCGGACGGCTGGACCGTGGTCACCAAGGACCGCAGCCTATCCGCGCAGTATGAGCATACACTGCTGGTAACAGCGGATGGTTGTGATGTCCTGACCCTGCGCCGGGATGAGTCTCCCAACAACCTTGGGTAGCGTCACATGCCTGTGAGGGGAGTCAAGGATGTTTGATTTTTCCGCCTTGGATCAAGCACTGGAGCGGTCCACCCAGCCTATCGTTGCTTTCAAGGAGGCCATTCAACAGGGTGCTTCCCTGATTCGCGAGCAGTTTGAGCAGCAACCCATTACCGAGCTGGTTAGCGCCCGCGCTCAGCTGATGGATCAGATACTGAAAAGGGTCTGGCACTCCATCTTTGCTGACTCAAAGGAGACCGCACTGGTCGCCGTTGGAGGTTATGGCCGTGGTGAACTGCATCCCAACTCCGACATCGATCTGCTGATCCTGGTCGAGCAGGAGGAGCACTTCGAACAGCTGAAGGATCAGCTCGAACAGTTGCCCACCCTGCTCTGGGACATCGGTCTCTATGTGGGGCACAGTGTACGCACCATCGAGGATTGTATCCGGGAGGCCGCCCAGGATATCAGTGTCATGACAAATCTCATGGAGTCCCGCCTGCTGGCCGGCTCCGAAGAGCTGTTCAGCCGGATGCAGGAGGCAACCGGGCCGGAAAAGATGTGGAACAGCCACGCCTTCTTTCAGGCCAAATGGCAGGAACAGCAGGCCCGGCACGCCAAGTACGATAACAGCATCAGCAACCTGGAACCCAACATCAAGGAGAGCCCCGGGGGACTGCGCGACATCCAGATGATCGGCTGGGTAACCAAACGCCACTTCCGGGCAAACAACCTGCATGACCTGGTTAGACACGACTTCCTTACCGAGTCGGAATATACCACCCTGATCAATGGGCAAAACCACCTCTGGCGGGTTCGCTTCGCCCTGCACCTGCTGACCGGCCGGCCAGACGACCGTCTGCTGTTCGACCACCAGCGCACCCTCGCCGCCCAGCTGGGCTATGACGCGGACTCCGCCAATCTGGCGGTGGAGCGGTTCATGCAGGACTACTACCGCAGCGTAATGGAACTGAGCCGTCTCAACGAGATGCTGTTACAGCATTTCCAGGAGGCGATCCTGCTGGGAAATCACCTGCAAGAACCCATACCGATCAACCGCCGGTTTCAAAACCGCAACGGTTTTCTGGAAGTCACCAGTGACTCGGTCTTCAAGCAGAAACCCACCGCACTCCTGGAGCTGTTTCTCATCATGCAGGAGCATCCGGAGCTCAACGGCGTAAGAGCCAGCACCATCCGCCTGATCCGCAGCCACAGGCATTTGATCGATGAGGAATTCCGCGGCGATATCAGGGCCCAGAGCCTGTTCATGGAGATTTTGCGCCAGCCCCGTGGCATCACCCGTGAGCTCCGACGCATGAATATCTACGGCATTCTCGCGGCCTATATCCCCGCCTTCAAAAGGATCGTCGGGCGCATGCAGTATGACCTCTTCCATGTCTATACCGTGGATGAACATACCCTGATGACACTGCGCAATCTGCGCCGTTTAACCGTCCTCAAATACGCGGATGAACATCCCTTCTGCAGCCAGTTGATCCAATCCCTGCCAAAGCTTGAGTTGATCTACCTGGCCGCCCTTTTTCATGATATCGCCAAGGGTCGCGGCGGGGACCATTCGGTGTTGGGCGCGAAGGATGCCCTGGTATTCTGTCATCTGCACCACCTGAGCGAATACGACAGTCGCCTGGTGAGCTGGTTGGTGCAACATCATCTGGTGATGTCCATGACCGCCCAGCGCAAGGATATTACCGACCCGGAGGTGGTGCAGGAATTTTCCGCCATCGTGGGGGATTCCAACCGACTGACCTATCTCTACCTGCTGACGGTGGCCGACAGTCGCGCGACCAATCCGCACAGCTGGAACTCCTGGAAAGACTCCCTGCTGAGGGATCTGTTCAAGGCCACCCGCAGGGCCCTGCTGCGTGGACTGGACAATCCGTTGGCGCAGCAGGATCTGATCGCAGCAAAACAGGCGGAGGCGCTGATTCAACTGCAGCAGACCCAGGCAGACGCCAGCGCAATAACAAACCTCTGGATAACCCTGCCCATCGAGTATTTCCTTACCCATTCACCCAATGCGATAAAACGCCATACCCAGGCCATCCTGGCGACACCCAGAGAGAAACTGCCGCTGATTGCCATACGCCAGACCGCTGAACGGGGTGGTACCGAGGTCCTCTATTACGGGGCTGACCGGGACAACCTGTTTGCCGTCACCACTACCCTGCTGGACCAACTGGGGCTCTCCATCGTCAACGCCAGGATCATGGGCACCTCGACAGGCTTTTCCCTCAACTCCTTTCTGATCCTGGAAGAGGATGGCTCAGCAGTGGAATCGGATCTGCGCCATCAGGAGATTCTCATCTCCCTGAAAGAGGGTCTGACCCAGGCGTCAGACGGACCACTCAAGGTCCATCGCCGCATGCCCCGCCGGCATCGACACTTCGACACACCCACCAGGATCAGCTTCTCGAAAGACCCGACCCACGAACGTACCGCGATGCGTCTGATCACACTGGACCGGCCAGGCCTGTTATCCGAGATCGGCCAGGCCTTCGCCGCCTGTGGGGTGCGCCTGCAACATGCCAAGATATCCACCCTGGGTGCCGAGGTGGAGGACATATTTTTCATTACCGACCAAGAAAACCATCCGCTGGATAGTACGCAACAACAGGACTGTCTGCACGATGCCGTAACATCAAGACTGCCTGAATAGACTGATGTAAATTTGCATTTCACAGCATAAAATACAGCACAATATGAAGTTCATACGTTGTTTCTGAAATTTACCATGAGTAGGGTGGGCACTGCCCACCATCAAAGGTTAGATTGAGAAATATTTGGTGGGCGATGCCCACCCTACTGAAGGAACTTTTCAATATGTTCACCGGCATAGTACAGGGCACCGCGGCTGTGGTGGCCATCGAGGAAAAAGAGCGCTTTCGCACCCATACCATTCGTCTGCCCCAGGCCGATTGCGATGATCTGCAAACAGGCGCCTCGGTGGCGCACAACGGCTGTTGCCTGACCGTCACCAGGATCGACGGCGATCTGGTCTTCTTCGACCTGATGCAGGAGACCCTGCGGGTCACCAATCTGGGGGAGTTAAAGATTGGAGACCGGGTCAACTTCGAGCGTGCCGCCCGTTTCGGCGATGAGATCGGCGGCCATCGGATGTCCGGTCACATCATCTGCACGGCGGAAGTGGTCGATGTCGTCGCAAGCGAAAACAATCGACGGATCCGTTTTCGGCTGCCTGACGGTTTGCGCAAGTACCTCTTCACCAAGGGCTATATCGGCATAGACGGCATCAGCCTCACCATCGGCGAGGTGGATGGTTCGGAGTTCGAGGTCAATCTGATCCCGGAGACCCTGCGGAGAACCAATCTCGGGGGGCGGCAACCGGGAGACCGGGTCAATATCGAGATCGATCCCCAAACCCAGGCCATCGTGGATACGGTGGAGCGGGTTCTCGCGACTCTAAACCAACCCTAATACTCATTTATTACCATATAAGTAAGTAGCGATGACTTTTGGCCCTCAACATGCTATGGTTTCGACCCTTCATTTCGGGGTTATTTTCTACTCTCCTGATGATCTCGTCAGTCGAAGTAGTAACAGGCAAGCAACGTCCATCCTTCGCCCCGATTGAATTTCATCCAAGGTGTAACAGCTCTGGAATGAGCCTGTTCGCCTCACCTGAGAACGGGTCTGGCATGGGGTTACTGACTCAACTACTGATAACGCCGGTCGCTACCGCTGTAGTTCTGGGGTTGTTACCAACGCGAAATGAACGTCTGATCCGCGGGATCGCCCTCCCCGGCCGCTCCTGCAACATGGAGCAGATGAGCAGCGAAGCCCAGTCACTCTCCGAGCACAAGCTAATGCTGATCTTCCTGGATTTTCTCATCGGTTTCGGGGTCAAGATGACGACCTTCCCGATTCACGACTGGCTGCCCCTGGCATGTGGGGGCCCCAAATCCGATCAGTATCCTATTAGGCAAAATTCTACACAACTATCATTTTGAATTAGGAGATCAAACATGATCGAAAATGAAATTACAGCACTCTTCGATAAATGGAATAGCGCCCTCCAGACCGGAGATCCCAAGAAAGTCGCGGCCCTCTATGAAAGCAACGGCATTCTGCTCCCGACCGTGTCCAACAAGGTTCGCCACAACCACGAAGAAATTGAGGACTATTTTGTTCATTTTCTTGCCAAAGGGCCGGTGGGCAAAATCGATGAGGCAAACGTACGCACCTTTGGTCAACTTGCCATCAACTCAGGCGTCTATACCTTTACTTTCAAAGACGGTGCCGTCGTACAGGCGCGGTTTACCTTCGTATACCGGTGGAATGGTGAGTGCTGGATGATTGTAGAACACCATTCATCACAAATGCCGGAATAACCAAAACTCTCAAATATCGAGTTAATAGAGTTAGAAACACCAGCTGTAAGATAAAATCTGAAATTCGTGTTATTGGGGATTTAAGATTTACAGTTGCTTGGAAATGTGCCTAACATTCAGATACATGCGACGGCAAATAGCCGCACATGATTCGGAGCGTTTTCCGGCATCCTGCTAATGATAGCTTCTTATGGGCCGATACGCACCGCGCAGATGCTGCTCGAAGCCGTTATCTCCCTGCAGGGGATGCTGGTGACTCTGGCCCTGATCAGTCTGATATACGGTGGCCTGCTGGCCTAGCGCCAGTAGGACCTGAAAACGACAATCACATATTCCTTGGTCAGCCATATGGGCATAGTTTTATCGGGTATCGCCACCTTGAATCTTACTGGTTTGACTGATGCCTTGATGCAGATGGTGGCTCATGGACTGGTCGCAGGTGATACCTTCACACCAGCAATATCAATGACTACAGTTCATTGGTGAAGATCACCCCCGCTTCGCTTTCTTCACCACCCTGGACTTCGTCACCGCAGTCGGACTGCCGAGCACCGTGGGAATCATCGCCGAACCATATGCCTTGATCGGCGGTTTTCAGCATTGGAGCTGGCTGGTGGTGTTGCTGAGTGTCGGCGTCATCAGCGCCGCCTACGCCATCCGCACGGTCGGCCAACTGTTTACCGGTCCCGTACGCAGCCATATGAAGGAGATCGAGGATCTGCGGCCGATGGAGATGCTGGCCGCCGGCAGCCTCACTGCCGGCATCATTCTGCTCGGCATCTACCCTGCCCCGGTGCTGGATATTTTCTCCTCCTCAGTGGCTCTTTTGAGTCAGACCTTCGCAGGTCATCTTTAGAGGGGACGCCAGATGCAAGAGCAGCCAGCCGCCACTCAAGAGACAGACATGCGCGAGCGTCTGCGCCACGCCCTGGCTCACTTCGAACATGTACTGCCCGGTCAGGCGCCAATCAAGGACTTTGTCCACCACAACACCCTGCATGGTTTCCAGCACCTGGAGTTCACCCAGGCCCTTGCGGAAGCGGAGCGGATCACCGGTGCGCGTGGTTTTCTGCCGCTGGAACGCTTCCGGGAGTTCTATAAGCAAGGCCGTATTGTCCGTGAAGACCTCGAACAGGCCATGCACGACACCACGGGGTTCGAACCCGATGCGGTGATCCATGCAGGGATAGCAGGCACACTCTCCCGGCGTGATGTGCTTATCGCCGCCCTGCTCCATCCCATCAAGAAACTGACCGGTTGTCAGCTCAACTGGCAGATCGAAGAGATGCAGGTACTCACGCGCTTCCAGTCCGACGTGGACAGCGCCAGCCGCCGGCGGCTGATGGAATCCGCCGCACGCCAGGGATTGAATAACGAGTCAGAGGCAATTGCCGATCTCTGGTCGGCTTGTCTGCAGGCACTGGGCCTCGAATTCAACATGCTGCACCCGGAAGAGCTGATGGACCTCTCCCCTGAACAGGTTGAGCAGATCCTGAGCCAGTTCGGTGCAGGGGATGAACCCGCGGCCGGAGCCCATGTAGTGATCCGCAAACAGGTCGCTAAGGCGCTTGATCAACTCCTGCAACGGGTCGGCCCGGAACTCACCCTGCGCGGACTGCTGCTGCGACTGACCGGCAAGGATTTGCTGGAGGACATCCGTCCGCTGATCATACGCCATCTGGCCAACCACCTGGACCAGGGTATGGCCGCATGGCACGCCAAGGACAGGCCATTGGGCTTCTATACCAGCTGGCGTCAGAGCGCCGCCCTCGATCTGACCGGGCTGTTTGCCGATCTCCCCGAATGGCTGGAAGAGATCACCATTCTGGATGAGGATCCGATGGAGACGGTGATCTCCGAACTGCAACGCCTGCAATTACCCGAAGACCGCTGGGAGCAATACCTGGAACGGCTTGCCCTCGAACTGCCAGGCTGGTCAGGCATGTTCTACTGGCACCACAGCCATCCCGGCTACAAAGGATTCGAAAACATTCCGGTGGACATGGTCGACTACCTGGCGGTGCGTCTTGTGTTGGATCGGCTGTTTGCCCAGCAACTCTGCCGTCAACAGTGGCAGGTCGCACCCAGCCTGGATATGCTGCGCTGGCACTTTCGCCGCCACCGCTCCGAATTCATGGTGCGCGACTACCTCAACAACCAGCACCTGCCGGAGTATCTGGCCAGCCAGGCCCAGCGTCTGGTGAACCAGACCGTCGCTCTGGCGGATAACTATCAGCATTGGGAACGGCTGGCGGACATGATCTGGACCTGGCGCCACAGCCCTTCAGCAGATCTTCCTGAAGGCCACAGTGTCTACAGTCACGGCTGGAAGCTGTTTCGTCTCAGTCAGCATCTCGGCCTGAGTGGCGAGGAGATCCGCTGCCTCAGCTCGACGCAGGTTGAATCTCTGTTCAACTGCCTGGATCAGCTGACACCTGACAAAGCGGCTTTTCTCTGGCTCCAGGCCTATGAACACCACTACCGCGAGCAGATTTTCAATGCCATTGTAAATAATGAGGGACGGGGACAGTGGAAACAGCGTGAACAACGTCCCGCTGCACAGATCGTCTGGTGCATGGATGACAGAGAAGAGGCCATCCGCCGCCACCTGGAGGCAATCAACCCGCAAATAGAGACCTTCGGCGCTGCCGCCCATTACAACGTACCCCACAACTGGCGTGGTCTGGATGATCAGGAGATTACTGGACTCTGCCCCGTGGTCATGGTGCCTTCTCATGAGATCAAGGAGACACCCAAGCCGGCCAACGAGGCGCTGGCCCATGAGCATGGACAAAGGCATAAGCGGAGGCTCTGGCTCAAAAACCTGATTCATCAGGAGACCCGTCGTAATCTGCTCGCCTCCACCGCCATTATGCTCCTGGCGGCGCCGGCCTCATTGGCCGTATTGATTGCCAAAGCGCTGACCCCCCTCGGCCTGAGCAACCTGTCGAACCGGCTGCGTGAACGTTATGAAATGCAGGTGCCCACGGACATCAGCCTGACTGCTGCGCCGGATGCCCCTGAGGGGACCATTGAACACAATCGTCTGGGCTTTTCCCTGGAGGAACAGACCGACCGGATTGAAACCTTCCTGCAGAATATCGGCCTGGTGGATGGCTTCTCCCGCCTGCCGATCATTATGGGGCACGGCTCCAGCAGCGAAAACAACCCACATCGCGCCGCCTACGATTGCGGCGCCTGCAGCGGCCGCCACTCAGGCCCCAATGCCCGCATACTCGCTGCCATTGGCAACCGCCCCGAAGTACGCGAAGAGCTGCGTAAAAGAGCGATCGATATCCCGGGTGACTGCTGGTTTGTGGGGGCGTTTCACAACACCTGTAATGAACAGATCGACTGGCTCGATCTTGATCGGATCCCCGCGACCCACCGGCAGGAACTGTCGGACATCCGCTCAAATATTGACCAGGCCTGCCACCTCTCAGCCCACGAGCGTTGCCGGAAATTTTTCTCCGCACCCAAACATCCCGATCAGAATCAGGCCTTGACCCATATCCAGGGACGTTCCTGGGATTTCAGCCAGGCAAGACCGGAACTGGGCCACGCCACCAACGCCTGTGCCGTCATCGGCCGCCGCTCCATCACCCAGGGCGCCTTTTTCGACCGCCGGGCTTTTTTGATCTCATACGATCCCACCAAGGACCCAAGCGGCGCAATCATCGAGCGATTGCTGCTGGCCAACGGCCCGGTGGGCGCCGGGATCAGCCTGGAGTACTACTTCTCCACCGTCAACAACGAGGAGTATGGCTGCGGCACCAAGGTTCTGCACAACATTACCGGCTTGTTCGGGGTGATGGAGGGCGCCAGTTCCGATCTGCGCACCGGCCTGCCCCGGCAGATGATCGAGATCCACGAGGCCATGCGTCTGCAGGTGCTCGTGGAGGCGAAGATCGACCTGCTGACCGAGATCTACATGCGCCAGCCGCCGCTCCAGGAGCTGGTGGGTAAAGGCTGGCTGCTGCTCAGCGCCAAGGACCCGGACAGCGAGCGCATCGATGTCTTCTATCCCGACAAGGGTTGGGTGCGCTGGACCGGACAGGTCTCCCTGTTACCCATAGTCAAGCACTCGGTCGACTGGTATGCCGGCCACATGGACCCATTGACACCGGTCCTGCTGCAACAACCGGAGGTCACCAGTCATGCCTGATATCGCCCAGCATGCCTGGCTGATTCCACTGCTGCCAATCCTGGCCGCTGCCGGGATTGCACTCACCTATCTGTTTACCAACAATCGGGGAGAACACGGGGAACGCTTCACTGCAAGAGTAGCGCTTGGCGCCGGTAGCCTCTCACTGCTGCTGGTACTGCTGATCGATGCCATGGCGCTGCTAAATGGCACAGCACCCGGTCAGATCCACCTCGCCCAATGGCTCAGCAGCGGAGCATACAGCATCCACATCAGCTTCACCCTGGACATCCTGGGACTGGTGATGATGACACTGGTGAGTGTCATTGCACTGATCACCCTGCGTTTTTCGGTCAACTATATGCATCGGGAGAGCGGCTTCCAACGCTTTTTCATGATCCTCTGTCTGTTTACGTCCGCCATGTTGCTGATCGTCATAGGCGGCAGCCCAGCCATGGTCTTCGTCGGCTGGGAGCTGGCGGGTGTCAGTTCCTACCTGCTCATCGGCTATGCACTGGAGCGTCCCACCGCTACCAACAATGCCACTCGCGCCTTCGTCACCAACCGTATCGGCGATGCCGGGTTCATCCTGGGCCTCTTTCTGGCGCTCTACTGGGTGGGTGATCTGGAGTGGCCAACCCTACTATCTGCCGCCAGCGACCTCTCCACCCTCGACAGTGGCCTGCTGGCGCTGGGTTTTCTCATTGCCGCCCTGGTAAAATCCGCCCAGGTGCCATTCGCCCCCTGGATCGCCCGCGCCCTGGAGGGACCAACACCCTCGAGTGCGGTGTTCTATGGATCACTCATGGTGCATGCCGGCGTCTACCTGGTGATCCGTCTGGAACCACTACTCGAGCAGACACCGATAATCATGGCTCTGATGGTCTTCATCGGTCTGCTGACAGCCCTGTATGGCTACCTCGTGAGTCTAGTGCAGACGGATGTGAATAGCACGCTGATGTTCTCCACCATGGCGCAGGTTGGCCTGATGTTTCTGACCTGTGGGCTGGGGCTGTTCGAGCTAGCTACTATACATCTGGTGATCCATGCCATCTGGCGGGCCTATCAATTTCTCAGCTCGCCGTCGCATATGCATCTCATGTCCCGCCCCACGCGGCCAGTGCCGAACTGGCTGGCGCAACAGCGCTGGCTGTATACCGCCGCACTCAACCGCTTCTGGCTCGACCCCCTGGGCGACTGGCTGCTGACCCAATCCAGCAAGGATTTGGCCCAGGAGCTGCAGGCCTTTGACGACCGGGTCATCGTACCTCTGGTCGGCCTGCCGGCGCGCGCCAATGCGGTCACCTCCCTGGCGGATTGGGAATCACAAAAACGCGGCTTCAGCCGTCTGGCAGAGGGTGATGTGGGTCATGGCCAGGGGGTTGCCGGCAAGCTGATGGAGGGCATTGCCAGTCTGCTCCATTGGTTCGAGGAACACCTGGTGTTAAAGGGCGGTGGCGAAGGACTGGTGAATACCATCCAGCGGGTCGGCGCCAGGCTGCAGAAAGTGGAAGAACTGCTGAGTCAGCCACGTTATCTGCTGCTGCTCATCATGGCTACCTTTGCGGTGATTATCTAATGGTTATCAGCGAACTACACTGGACTGCCCAATCGGCCTACCCGATCCTGGCTGCTCTGCAGTTGCTGCCTTTGGTATCCATGCTGCTGTTTGCCAGCCTGCGGCCACAAAAAATACTCTTGCCGGCGGGAATCACCTTGGCATTGCTGGAACTTCTGCTTGCCATTGCCCTACTGAACAAATTCGACACCGGTATCACTGCGATGCAGTTTGCAGAACGTATCGAACTGCTGCCGCTGTTGACTTATCACGCGGCCGTTGATGGTGTCAGTGTCCTCTTTATCCTGCTCACCGCCGTCCTCACGCTGCTGGTGATCCTCTATGCTCAGGTGCGTGATCTGTTCACACGGGGCCCTCTCATGACCGTGGTGTTCGCCCTGCAGGCCACCTTGATGAGCATGTTCGTGTCGGTGGACCTACTCTGGTTCACTCTGGCATCTGCCGTGGAGGTCGGACTACTGGGTTACATGATCGTCCGCTGGACCACCTCTCCTGACAGCGACACGGCCCAGGCGCGCTATTATCAGTTCGTCGGCACAGGTGTCCTGCTGCTGTTGATTGGTGTGATCATGCTGGCCTGGAACCATGCCGACGCCACCGGTGGCGCTTGGAGTTTCGATCTGTTAAAGCTGGTTGGTACGCCTATCGCACCGGCAATACAGTCCGTGGTCTTCTTCCTGCTGTTTTATGGACTGGCGGTGCGCATTCCTATCTTTCCCCTGCATGGCTGGCTTCCCCAAGTAGCGGAACACGGGACCCTGGCGGTGGCGCCAGTGTTTCTCATCGGACTCAAGGTTGGGGTCTATGGCCTGCTGCGTTTCGTCCTGCCCTTGATGCCTGAGGCCGTCATTCAGTGGCACCAGTTCATTGTCGCCTTTGCGGTGGCCGGGATCTTCTACGCAGCCACTCTGGCCATGCTGCAGGTCAATATGCGTCGTCTGTTGGCGTTTGCCGTGGTCAGTCACACCAGTGTGCTGGTGATCGGCCTGTTCAGTCTGAATCATGCTGCTTTCCAAGGCAGCATCATGCTCACCATGGACTTCGGTTTGGCCATCACCACCCTGGTCTTCATGATCGGTATGGTTTATCAGCGCACTCGCACCGTGCTGTTCAGCCGTTTAGGTGGACTGTTTGACAGTATTCCGTTGATTGGCATTGCGTTTCTCATCGGTGGCCTGTCGATTGTCGGCATGCCTGGCACCCCCGGTTTTGATGCCGCCCATCTGGTTTTGGAAGCAGCCATTATACGCTTTGGCGCACTGGTCACTATCGCTGCGGCACTGGGTAACGTCGTCGCGGCAGGTTTCCTGTTGTGGGCCTTTCAGCGCGCCTTTCTTGCGCCTCAGGACGAGTCCCAGCCGGTTAAGAAAGTCAAGCCGACCACCGGTATGGAACGGCTGGTGGCCGGAGTGATGATCCTGATTCTTCTGGGTGCAGGTTTCTACTCCGAGCCCTGGCTCGATCTGATCGAGAAATCACTGGAAGGATTGAGCCAACTCTATGCGTCAGGCGCGCACAGCTGATTACAGGCATGATGACAGATTCTGGACTCCGCGATGATTGAAGCAACTCAAACTGCATTTGATGGTTTTCCGCTCATCAGCCTGCTGATTCTTTCCCTGCCCCTGGGAGCACTGCTGATCTGGCTGATCCCCGACCACCGAAAGGCGCGCTGGATTGCACTTGGGACGGCCCTGGTGGATCTGCTGCTGGCACTCGGCATACTGTTTCGATTTGAGCCGAATCAGGCTGGTTTCCAGATGGTGGAGAGTCTGAACTGGATACCATCACTCAATATTCACTATCAGGTCGGGGTCGACGGTTTTTCAGTCTTATTTCTGCCTATGACGATATTGCTGTTCATCGGGGTGGTGCTCGCGTCCTGGAACAGTACACGGACCATGCCACGCCTCTATTTCTCCCTGCTGCTGGTGCTGGAGAGCACCACCCTGGGCATCTTCTGCGCGCTGGACACCATGCTCTTCTTCCTGTTCTGGGAGCTGACCCTGCTACCGCTCTATTTTCTCATCAGCCTCTGGGGGATAGGCCCCAACCGGCGCTATGCCGCAGTCAAGTACACGCTGTTTATGCTGGCTGGTGGCGTGCCGCTGCTGTTCGGTTTTATCCTCCTGGCATTCAATCAAGCCGAGGCTGCCGGCGCCGCATTACCCGCGGGACTGGTGTTCGACTATCAGATTCTCCTGAGCCATCCTTTACCGGTAG
>JBDLIF010000006.1:0-21417 GCA_039714955.1 Pseudomonadota bacterium
TTGGCAGCTACATCGAATCCGGCAGGAAGCCTCCCATGGCGATACAAAGATTGTGAATAGCTTTCCGAATTATTACGGCAGGGGACAGATCACGATGAGTGAACTACATTTCAATATTAGTTGCTAACTTATGAAATGTCACCCTATGCCAAGACGACCGCGTATCATTCATAATGCCCGCAAGACGCTGCGGCTGGTGCAGTTGATCCTGCAGGTGGTGATCAAACCGGGAACGGAAAAGGTTCGACCGACCTTCTGCTGCTCGGGGTGCGGCGGGGCGATGAGCGTGATCAGCGTCTATCGACAGGGGCCAGGCTCGATTTAATTTCTTGCTGCACATTAATATTACGAATCCGCCATTCTATTCCTTTGCCTTCGCGTCCACATTAGTTGATTTGTAAACCTCTACTTCGTTTTTTATAATTCTCAGGCATGCCCCGTCGATACCGCTGGCTTTCCTTTCTCACCCTCATTTGCAACTAACCTCTCCATCTGGGGGTTCCCCTGGCCCACATGCCCCAGCTGTATGGCGATGCCAGCCTTGGCCAGGATGGTGAAGACAAACGCTCCCAGGGCATAGATGCCGACCGATACGCCGAGCTCTTTCAAGGTCGGGGTGTATTCGAAGATCTCACCCAGCGGCGTGGGGATAAAGCCGGTGACCACCAGTCCCATGCCCTTTTCGATCCAGATGCCCACGAATCCCAGGCCGCAAGCGATGTTCAGCGTGAGCATGTTGGTCCGGGTCTTGTGGATCATAAGCAGGGTCATTGCAACGAGATTGAAGAGCAGCGCCATCCAGATCCAGGCGGTCAAGGCATCGAAGCCATCCAGCCCCAGGAAGAGGTAATGGATGGAGGCCGCATGCGCCGTTTCATTGTAAAAATCGGTGAACAGTTCGGCTGCGACGAAATAGACATTGATCTGCATGGCCACCGTCATGATCAGGGCCAGCATGGAAATGACGCTTTGGCTGATGGGATAGACGGTGAAGCGACGCAGGAGCTGCAGGATGACGATCATCAGGGCCGGGCCGGCGACAAAGGCGGAGGCGATGAAACGGGGGGCGAGCAGGGAGGTATGCCAGAAGGGGCGCGAGATATTGGAGGAGAACACCCAGGCCGTCACCGTATGGATGGAGATGGCCCAGAACATGGCAATGATCACGAAGATGAAATAGCGGCGTAGCGGTGGCTCCTTACCCTGATAATGGTGCCAAAGGATATACATGGGAATGGCCAGGTTCAGCAGCAGATAGCCGTTGAGCACCAGGATATCCCAGGCGAGCATGGAATTGGGCCAGTTGAAACGGCCGAGAAAGGGGATAACGTGCCAGAACCGGTCCAGGCGACCGATGTCCACCGTGACGAAAGCCATGGAGACGAGCACCGCCGCCACGGCCATGCCCTCGCCGATCAGCACCACCGACTTGACGTCTTTGCGGTGAAAGATATAGGCCGGTACGACCAGCAGCACGGAGGCTGCGGCGATGCCCACGAAGAAGGCGAAGTTGGCGATATAGAAGCCCCAGGATACCTGGTCGCTCAGGCCGGTAATGACCAGCCCCTGGTTCCACTGATCGGTATAGTTCCAGCCGGTAACCCCCATGAGGACCAGCAGGAAGCTCATCCAGAGCCAGTAGCCTGGACCGCCGCGCAGCGCGGCGCCCATAGCGTCTTTTATGAAGCGGAAGAATGTCACGATCTCGCCCTTGCCTCATCGGTGTAGTACCAGAACTTGGGTTCTGTGCCCAGTTCCTCCTTCAGGCGGAAGACGGTCTTGTTTTCCAGGATGTAGCGGATCTCGCTGTTGGGGTCCAACAGGTTGCCGAAGACCCGCGCACCGGTTGGGCAGGCCTCCATACAAGCCGGCTGGCGCCCCTTGCGTGTGCGTTGGGTGCAGAAATGGCATTTCTCCACCACACCCTTCATGCGCGGTCGGTTGCCGAGATAGTTGGTAACCGGGTTGAGCGCTTCCGGCGGGATCTGGGGCTCCGTCCAGTTGAAGTGGCGGGCCCAATAGGGGCATGCCGCCATGCACATGCGGCATCCGATACACCAGTTGTAATCGATAACCACAATGCCATCGTCGTCCAACCAGGTTGCCTCCACCGGGCAGGCCTTGACGCAGGGCGGGTTGTCGCATTGCATGCACTGCACCGGCAGATACCATTTACCCTCGGTCGGCACGGTCTCCGGATCATAATAGTGATCCGAGTGTTCCAGGTTATGGTCGCCATCGTTCATCTCCAGCACACGGATGTACTGGACCTGGGAGTCACGACCCTGGTTGTTCTCGCGGATACAGCCTTCGACGCATTCCCGGTAACCCCGGCACTTGGAGATGTTCAGCGCATAGCCGAAATAGGTGCCCGGGATCGGCTTGGTCTCCTCACAGGTGATATCCACGCCAAACTTGCGCTTGGCCTTGCGCTGGATCCGCTCCAGGGCATCCTGCTTCTCCTGGTCGGTCATGCGCACATAATGATCCTGGAAGAAGTCACCCAAGGCATCCAGCATGCTCGATCCACCCCAAGCGGGCTGGTTGACCGCCTTGGCGACCCCTGTGGCAGTCGCAACGCCCGTAGCCCCCACCATTCCCAGGCGCTTCAGGAAGTGACGGCGCGCCAGATCTGTATTGTCTTCGGTTTGTTCCAGCTTGGCCTTCTCAGTCATGCCGTACCTCCTCACGCTTGGCGCTATGCTGCTCCCACACTGTCTGATGGTGGCGTACCTGCCTTTGCATGGGTTCAAGGCCTGCCCGTACCGGGGGTTTGGGCTGGGGTTTGCGCTGTATGATAGGTGGCCGGTGGGGATTGTGACAATGGGTGCAGTTGTAACGGGTGGGTTCTCCATCCCAGGTACTCACGCGTTTTCCGTGAGCGCCGTAATACCAGTCTTTTTGGCGATTGGAATGGCACTGGCCACAGACTCTCCAGGCGTCATTAAAGTCCACCTTGTCACCGCGAACCGTGCGCAGATGATCTCGGTCATCCGGGTCGTGACAGACCAGGCACCAGAGGCGCCCCTGGCCATGCACGAGCCCCACATCATGCACCGGCAAGAGTTTCCTGGGTTCAGGGATGGTCTCCCAGTATTCATGGCACTGGGAACAGGGGTAAAAGGTGAGTTTGTCTTTGCGCGGAGGAACATGCGGTGCTGGCCGGTCTGGATACTGAATGAACTGTTCCTCAGGAGGCCCGAGTGGGATCTCGACAAACGCTTTCGCGGCCGTCTGCGGCGCCAGGACGCTGTAAGCTTCCGAGGGAGGGAGCCAGAACGGTTCTTCTACCGCCAGCACGGCCCCTGGGATGAAAAAAACGAACAATGACCCGATCACTCTTGCCATGGCAAGAATGCCTGCTGGCTGATAAAGAAAGATGGGCATGAATGGTCGGGTTGACCTATTTGAGTGCCGCGTAATAAGCCGCCAGGTTAGCGATATCCGCATCGCTAAGGCCTTTGATAAGGGCATTCATCACCGGGTCGATTCGTTTGTCGGACTTGTAATCCAGGGTGGCCTTTATTAAATAGGACTCGATCTGTCCCGCCAGGCGCGGAAAAGCCGGCTGATCGTCAGTTGCCTCTTTACCTTCGCCGTTGACGCCGTGACATCCGGAACAGAGAGGAACCTTGGCCATGGCTGCCTTCGGGTCTCCAGCGGCCCGGGAGACGCCTGAGGTGGTCGCGATACAAGCGAGGGCCAGGACGGCAGCTGTTAGATACTTCATAGCCTATATACTCCTACCCTATCCTCTTTACAGAGGATTAAAAATTCAGCCAACTATACAAAACTTATTATTATTGGCATCCGGCCAAATTTATACGCCGACATCCCCCAAAAGACTGGCAGACAGCAGAAGACTTAATTGAGACTGGCTTGGATTCTCATTATCCGATCCATTGCGTAATGGGCATTCTTGTTTTATAAGAAAATACCCGTAAATGTGAGAAAATGTCAATTCGGGAAAACCCATATTGCAATCGTGAGAAGGCATTCAATAAAGGTATTTAAGTATAAAGCTCAGTTAGAAATTCTCTTCCCCCATGGCAGGGGAGAGGCTAGGAGGTGGGGTGAAATACCACTGGTGCAGTGGAGTTTCTAATTGCCACCCCCATCCCAACCTTCGGCTTTGGCTTCCTGCGTCGCTCTCGACTGCTTGCTCCCGGCGCAGTTCTACCACCTACATCCGTATAGGCGTACCACCTCCATCCCTGGAGGCGCCCCCCTCAAGGGGGAAGTAGCTGAAGAGCAACGCTGCCCCAATCCGCCAAATGGCCGAAAGGCGGTGCGGATGCTTCAAGGAATGGCAGGGGTTGGCTGCTTCAGATCCTCGGCTTTGGTGCCCGATAAGGCCGTCTGGCACGGTGAGGTGTCTTTGATCACCTTTGCGAGGGTTTTCTGCGCGAGTAACGAAAGGCCGCCTGTCGCAACAGCGGCACTCACCGTGGCTCCCGCCACCGCGGCACCTTTGGCGTCAAGCACCGGGGATGGTGATGCCAGTGTCCCACCGACTCCAATCACCTTGGCTAGATCACCTACACCAATGTCTACCCCCTTACGGCCTGTTGTACGGATATGGATATCGACGCGCTCCGTTTTGAGATCGATCATGCCATCGCCTACGATAAACATCGAATCGGTAGCCAAGGCTATGCCTTTGTGGGTATTTGCGATGCCGTCTTCGATATCGAATCGCACGGCGATGCATTCGAGGGGCGCGGTGTCACTGCCCTGCGCAAATGGATTGATTGCTTGAAGCAGCTGGATGATCAGGTCGGCCCCGATCAGTTCGATCGACTCGTTGCTGAGTTCACCCTCACCCACATCCACGATTATTTTGCCGTTGAGGCCGGCCATGATCTCCCGGACGGACTTGCCGGCGCCGGATAGATTGACGGAAAGGTCGGTCTGGCCACCACTGATGCTCCCCTTGAACCGTTTCAATTGCCCCAGTTCGATCTGCTTGGCATCGAGGTTGAAACGGACCCTGGGGCTGGCCCCTGTTGCATCGAGCGCGGCATCGGCCTTGATCGCACCCTTCGCCATCCGTGCCTGGGGCAGGGTGATATCGAGTCTGTCCTCTTTCGCCTTCAGCAGGAGTTCCAGGTTTGTGAGCTCTCTGGAAGTCGATTGGATCCTTTTGGCCTTATAGCTGATATCGACATCGAGCCCCTTGAGTCGATCGACGGGTATTGGCTCCTGTGAAAAGACCTTTTTGTCGGAAACCTGGACTTGCTCTTCGCTCGCTTGCACTTCAACCGGCTCCTCCTTGGGTTGCTCCGGTGTCTCGAAAGGAGTCAGATCGAGGCGTTTGCTGTTCAGTTGGACCAGAATCCGCGGGGGTTTCTCCTGATGAGCAAGTTCAGCATCACCGCTCAGATCACTGCTGCCGATCTGAGCCCGTAGATTGGAAATCTTATGCCCCCCTTTGATGTCGTTCAGCCTTGCCTTGATATCGATCGGACCGACGGCCGGCAGATCCGCCGCGGCAAGTTCGCCGAGCATTTTCAGATCGGGCGCCTGCATGGCGAGGTTCATGTCGATACCGCTGCCATCCAGGGATTCGGCAATCCGTCCATCCGCATCGAACTTGATCTTTCCTGCCTCCCCACTGAGGCTGACCTGATAAACCGCCCCGTCATCCGCCAGTTTTCCCTTAACCATCACGGGTGCCAGGGAGGGGAGTTCGCTGCCCACCAGCACGGCAAAGTCTTGCAGATCAGGCGCCTGAACCCGTATCTCTGCGTTCATACTCTTGGGATCCAGGGATTGCGCAACCTGGCCATCGAGCTCAATCCTTATCTCGTCGGCACTACTGCTCAAATCGAGTTGGTACAACCCACCGGCCTCGGAAACCGTCCCTTTCACCTCAATGGGGCCGATCTGTGGTAACTCGGTTCCCGCCAGTTTGGCAATCGGTTGGGTATCCGGGGATTTTGCCCAAAACTCGACGGCCAGGCCCTTGCCGTCCAGCGAGCTGGCAAGTTTCCCGTTCAGGGCGAACTCGATCTCCTCCGCTGCCCCCTGCAAATCGATCTGGTAGTCCTCCGTCTCGTGCGACACGCGTGCCTCGAGTTCGATCGGGCCAAACTCCGGCAGTTCGATGTTCGCCAGTTTTGACACTGTCTGCAGATTTTTCGCCTTGAATCCAATTTTGAGGTCGAGACCATTCACATCCAGCGGCTGTTGAGCGGTTTCACTCAGGGTGACTTCAATACCGCCCAATTCGGCGGAAAACTGGCTTGTATACGGCTGGTTGCGCAGTAGTTCAGACAGAAAACTGGTCGTCCCTTCGATGTTGAGCGGGATCTTGTTAAGATTTGCCGCCAGCTGCCATTTCAGCTGTTCATTTTCGCTGCGATGGATGGTGAACCGATCCACCACCAGATCCGTGGTCTTCTCGCTGACCCTGTCACGCAGAACAAACCGGGCCCTGTCCATGCTGAGTTTGTGCAGGGTGACGATCAAACCGCCACGGCTTTCTGCCTTCTTGTCCTGAGGTTCGGGTGCTGGACCCAGGCTCTCAAACTCCCAGTTTTTTTGTCCGTCTTTATCGATCTCGAGCAGGATATCGGGCTCGATCAGGAGCAGATTTTCGATTTCGATCTCCCCCCCTAACAGCGGAATCAATGCCAGCTGCACCTCGACCTTGCCGACACTGAGCATGTTTGCCCCGGATCCCCAGGGGGCGTTCGCGAGGCGAAAATCCCGCAGAACCACCCTGGGGTGCAGCAATAGCTTGAGTTCAGAGTCACCTTCGATCACAAACTCCCGGCCAAGCGCCTGCGAGATCTGATGTTCGATCCGTCCCTTGTAGCGATCAATATCCACCAGATTGACCAGGAGCAACAGCCCCACAACAGATACAAGGACAATACCCAACAGATATGTAAAATATTTGATAATCTTCAATTTATTATCCTCCCCCTCTTCCCGGCTCTTATCGTAGATTGATTATGTTAACTCCCACCAGAAAAATCGTCCTGTTTATACTCACGCTGATCTTAGTCATCTCCAGTTGGTCAAAACTTCGTTTTTTGGATGGGGATGACCATCAGCCCCAGCGCTGGCGAGTGGATGAATACCCAGGTTTTCGAACAGATTTATGAACAATATTGATCTTCCTCAGGTGCCTTTCCTCTTGGTTCTTAATCCCAGAGTGCCAGAATCGTGGCCATCGCGCGGGTGAATTCGTCGAAGGAGTGGGGTTTTACAATGTAGTCGTCGACATCGTATTCGAAAGCAGCGGCCCTGTCTTTCGGCTCGTTAGACGATGTCAGAACGATGATGTGCAGCTCTTGGAGTTCGGGGTCACGGCGCAGCTCACGCAAAAACTCGATGCCGCTCATCTTCGGCAGGTTGAGATCCAGAAGAATGAGGGCCGGCGGCGGTGATATCTTTTCCATTCCGGCCTCTCCGCGCAGCATGCTGAGCGCTTCCAGGCCGGTTCGGGCAATATGCAGCGGATTGCTGACTTCGTTCTTCTTCAGGGCACGTTGGACGGTCATGATATCGACCCTGTCGTCCTCGATCAGCAATATTGTCTCGTCTTTGTTCAACATAACTCACATTCCCCCAGCTGTCTCAATTTGACATCTTGTTTTCATTCCGGTCCCGCTATTCGGAAGTACGCCCCTTTGGCCAAGTGAAGTAGAAACACGCGCCCTCTCCGAGGAGAGATTCCAATCTTATTGTGCCACCATGCTCTTCCACAATCTTCTTAACCAGCGCCAGACCGATACCGGTGCTGTTTTCGATGTCACTCGACTCCAGGGTCTGAAACATCATAAAGACCTTGTCGTGATATTCCGGAGCTATTCCCTGGCCATCGTCGCATACAGAGAATTGATAGACCTCTCCATAGCTTTCACCCGTCACCCGGATCTTTCCCTTGTCACCACCATGGTGTTTCAGGCTGTTAGAGATCAGGTTGGAGAACACCTGTCCAAGCTGGAGCCGGTCTGCATACAAGGTTGGCATATCATCCTGAATCTTGATCTTGAACCCTTTGGGAGGAGAGAGCGAATCGATAATCTCGTCGACAAGTTCCCGGGTGTCGACATGATTTTCGGTGTCGCTGGTCCCGCCTACCCGGGAATACTCCAGCAGTCCCTCGATCAGATCGTGCATCCGGCGCACCCGGTCGCGGAGCAGGGCGAGCTGTTCCCTCGATGCATCGTCCAGTTTGTCAGCAAGATCTTCCTCGATCCACTGGGCGAGGTTGCTCACCGCTCGCAAGGGGGCCTTCAGGTCGTGAGACGTCACGTAAGCGAACTGTTCGAGATATTGGGCCCTTCGTTCCGCCTCGGCCGTACGGTAGGCGATATGGTGCTCCAGTGTTTCATTCAGCCTCTGCAGTTCCTGCTCGGCCGATTTACGCTCAACCACTTCCCGATTCAGGGCCCGGACGGCCTTCCGCAGCTGTGACGTTCTCACTTCGACCTCCAGCCGCACCTGCCTCGCCCGCCCCACGAGGGTCGCTACATAGATCGTGAGTAGGAGGGTAAAAGCGATACCACCGGAGAGGATGATCCAACTGTTCCAGGTTTCTGTCTTGAATTTTTCGGGGGCGGGATTGCACACAACCTCCCACTGTTGGGTCCCGACCGAGATCTGTTGACTGTAGGCTATCTCCGAAGTATCGGCTTCGGTGTCGGGCGCCTGTCCCTCTCTCAAGCGGGAGAGATGGGTGTAGAGCAGTTCTCCATCCCCGCTCGAATGACCCTGGTAGAAACGGAGATCGACCCCCCCGGATCGAAGGCTCTCCAGGGCCCGCTCGACCATATCACCAAGGTAGAAGACGCCAATCGCAAATCCCCTGATCCCGGTGGCTGCCTGAGCCGGAGCCTCTTCCGGCTTTTCATCCTTGAAGAAGACAGGCACCGCCACCACGATCCCCGCCTTCTCACCGGTTTCGTCGATGAAAGAGAACCCGGGAGAGACCTGCAGGGACCGGGTGTGTTCCGCCTTCTCCAACAGGGCTGAAACGATTGGGTCGGTGCCCATGTTGAGGCCCAATGCCTCTTTGTTAGTCTGATAGGGTTGGATGTAGAGGATAGGAAAGTATATGGGCCGATCAGGGCCCTTGATCAACTTGCCCGAAGGGTCGACCTCGGTGATCCTGAAGGGTGGAAAACTTCGCCGAGCCTCCTCGATGAAGGCGGATCGACCATCGGCGAGTACCACGGACACCCACTCCAGGGCCTTGATGCCGGCCTGGCGTTTCAGGGCCGGGCCCACGAATTTACGAAACTCTCGGCGGTCCACGATCTCTGACGCCTCAAAAAAGCTGGCGATATCCTGGACTATCCCGAGGGAATGTTTGATCTCCCGCTGGATGACCAATATCCGATCCTGGGATGCCTCGCGAAAGGCGATTTCGACTTGGCCTTTCTCCCAGCTCAAAGATTGAATAAATGCGGCAATCGTTATCAACACGCCTATCACCGCAACCAGTGCCACGGGAAAGTAGCCCCACCAGATCGATCTTGGAACCTGCGTCTTTTCCGCGGATTGACGGCTGGTGGAGTACGCGAGATATCTCTGCGTCAGGTCCCGTTTCAGGCGGAGAACGGTTGTGCGCAGTTCGTCTAAGAGACGTTTTATGTCGCTCACCGTGGGCATATTCCCTGGTAGACGTTGCATGTCAGGACTTGGCCGGAAAGTACTGGGTGATCGTTTTGCTGATGTGCATCAGGATCTCGTCCAGGGCCTCTTCGATTTCGCTATTGATGATCAACGGTATCTTATGCTCCTCCGCTTCCGTGACCAGATAGGATTGCAGCATCCATATCTGGTCGAGTTGTTTCAAGTAACGGGAAGAGGCGCGTTCGGGTTGCTCTCTCTCCCGGTGTTTAAGGCGTTTTCTGAGGGTCTTTTTGTGAGGAACGACCAGTATCAGAGGGATGATAATGGCCTGGTCCCGGGCGATATCCAGTTCGAGCTTTGAGGGTAACACATGGACGCCATCGACGATCAGATTGTGATTTTCCTTAATGGCCCGGTTAATCGTTGCCTCCAGTCCCTGTTTGACCACCTCGAACTGGGAGAGAAAACCGCGTCTCACCTCTGTGTGGCTGGATTCGGTCACTGACTCTCCGTCCTCTACCAGCCCACGCCAGGCCTCAAAACTGGAATAGGAGAGGGTGGGGATCTCCGTGGACGGAAGATAGCAGCGGACGATCTCCCGCACCATATCGGAAGACTGGGTCCTGACGATATTCAACTGATAGGCCAGTTCCGTCGTCAGCGTGCTCTTTCCCGTGCCCGTGATGCCGCCAACGAGCACGATCAAAGGGAGACCGCTCTCCTTGAAGCGGCGCCAGGAGAGAAACCGCTCCGCGGCCGATGGGGAACAGTGCTCCTTCAGGCGCTCGTACACGATCTCCCTGAGGGCGACATGATCGATAAGCGTCGTTTCCCCCTTCTGCAGGGAGTCTTGTACCCGTTTCGCGGTCTCCAGGGCATCCGTGCGATGGATGGCGCAGGCCTGCAGTGAACGCGAGAGTATGCCTGCTGAAAAAGGCACCTCATCGGTAGAGGTCTGGATCATGATCTGCCGTTCCCGGGAGGACCCCAGCTCGTAAGATGTCGCCGGCGACGATCCAAAGCGCTCCCGCACTTCGGCGGACACCCGCTCTCTGAGTGTGTCGGTCGAAATCTCGCTGTTGTTCTCGAGGTTACCGCGAATCGATTGGGCAACCAGGTAGGCATCCTGAAATGAGAGGCCGGCCCGTACCAGGGACTCCACCAGCACCCCCCGCAGGAAGGGGATCCGCTCACCGGTGCTACTCTCGATGATGAATAGTTTAGCCACGCGCTGAATCCTGTACCACCAGATCCCGCAGACTGAGCCCCTCAACCGCCTGATGAATGGATTCTTCAACCTTCAGTAACACAGCCTCCACCGGCTCCTCGATTTCTAGGGTCATAGCAAAATCACTTTCGTATGCTCCGCCGCGAAGCGCATCAATGACAACTGTGACTGGTACGTTTTCCGGGGCCTGGGCCGGAAGGTAGTTGTTCTGCCCGATCCCGGTTGGGATGAGAAGCCCCCGGGACTGGAGCAGAGAGAGCAGACCCTTCAGCTCCTGGGTGGGTACCAAAAGCTGTTTTGCCAGCCTTTCAGTGGTCCAGGGGGTTGTGCCCTCAAAGTGGTTTTTCACGATCAGATACATGGCCATGACACCCAGTTGTTCCCGGAAGCGGTTGCTGAGTTGCAGCTCGCGCCTACGCAGAACCAGATACTCAGGATGTTGATGATAGAAGGCGATACTGGCCCCGACCAGCAGGATCAGCCAGGCTATGTAGATCCAGATCATGAAGATGACGAGGATCGCGAAACCGGAATAGATGGCCGCATACTTTGCCGATGTCACCACGAAAGAGGCAAAACCCCAGCCTATGGTCTGCCACAGGATACCGGCCACCAAGGCACCGACAAGGGCCGAGCCAAAACGCACACGGGTATTGGGTACGAAGATATAGACAAAGGTGAAGGCCGCGATCACAAAGAAATAGGGGATTAGCGTTCCGACACTGTCGATCAGCCAGCCCAGTACCGGGAGCTGTGCCAGATTCTGCACCAGACTGGTGTTCATGAACGAGGCGGTGGCGCCCAGGGCCGAGAACACCAGTACGGGACCGATCATGAGTACACTGAGGTAGTCGCTGAAGCGCTCCACGAAGGTCCGGGATTGGGTTACGCGCCAGGTGTAATTGAACGCGCGTTCGACCTTTTGAATCAGTGCAATGACCGTGTAGAACAGCAGACCGAGCCCGACGGCACCGAGAACCCCCACCCGGATATTGTCTACGAATTCAATGACCCGAGCGGTGATCTCTATGCCTTTCTCCCCCAATGGGGCAAGAAAATTGAGCAGGGCGGGCTCGATCTGATTATGTACCTCGAAGGCCTTCAGGACGGAGAAACTCACCGCCAGCAAGGGCACCAGAGAGAGCAGGGTGGTGTAGACCAGGCTCATGGCCCGCAGACCCAGCTGGCCTTCGGCAAGATCCCGTATCACCAGCCAAACGATGCGTAGCACTTTTATTGGATAGGCCTGCCATTTCGGCAGACTGGCAAGTTTGCTTTTCCATACCAGCTGGTTCAATTGGCCTGGTAGCTGACTAAACTGGATCATGTTGTTTACTGATATCCACTGTTCGGTGTATGAAGCCGAGAATTATCTCTGTCGTTATAATAAATCCTAAAATGTAGAGTGGGCACCGCCCACCATGAGTAAGGATAGACCGAGAGATAGTTGGCCACCCTATTTTTTTCTGGCATTCTCTCGTGGTGAACACCAGCGGCTGGTGAGAAGTGTCATCTAAAGGACCAGCGTTTGTCCATTACTTGGTTGAGTGATCTGGGTGCCAAGGGTGGTCTCCAGGCCTGCGGCCAGCGCGTCTTTTGCCTTCTCCTCACCATGAACCAGAGAGGCAAGGCGGTCATCCGGGAAACATGCCAGCTTAAATTTAATCCTTTCGACCCAAGGTATGTTGCAGATCGTCAACGCTGCCGATCCATAAGCTTGCACCAACTCGAATGATGCATCGATCAACAACCCACCGATGCATACCCACAGATATCTGACGTATCCCGGCCGAACGAGTGAACCCATAATAAGCGACAAAGACAACACATGGATGAATGTCACAACGCGTTTCCCATGAGCACGAACGGAGCCCAGTAGTACGGATGGCGATAGTGCTTGTTTGCCGTTGTTCCATAATCGACCTCCACGCCTCTCATCAAGGTTCCTTCGGATTCCATCCACTCACCGCGCAGCAACGCAAGCTGAGCAAGGCGCAAGGCTTCGGCTTTGGTTATATTAGGCCTTTCCCGGTAGGCGTAGAACAGTTGCATGAATAACCCCGTGCTGCTGTCGCTCACAGGCCATAAGGTTGCCAGCACACTCTCGGCACCTTTTTTCTGGGCCAAGGCACCGAAACTCTCCACCTCGATGCCGCTTCCGAACACACTCCCTCCCACCGCAGTGTTGCAGGCGGATAACGTTACCAACTCCTTTTGAAAGTTGAAGCGGTAATCACGGCCTTTCTTGATGTCCTCCAGGGTCAACTCATTACCATCCCCGAGAAAGAGCTTGCAACCTCTCATACTGCCGGCGTTCACTGAGAAGTGGCCAGCAATATGCAGGACAGAATATTTCTCCATCTCGAGAAGCCGTCTCAATGTGCGTTCCGTGAAATCTTCGTCAAAGAAGACCACACCGGGCAGGACGCCCTCGTCACTTTCCTCTTGCTCTTCTTTAACGATTCCGTTGACTTCATCCTTTACCGCTGGTAAGTCTGCTAGATTCACATCTGCCGGGGCCTTACTGGCGCCAAGCCCTGCTACACGCCAGTTGATTGAAGGCCTTGATTTGAAGTGCAGCTTGGCGGTTTCGGTGTACATGACGACGTTATAGATTTCTGCCACGTATTGCATGCCATCGTACAGAGCTGCGATCGGAAGGTATCGTAATGATCCATCCAGTGACAGGGCAATAGAGCGTGCGTCGGCCTGCCGGAGATCGGATGCCAGCGGGGCGAGCACCCAATCATACAGCTGCTTAGCCAAATTCAGGGTTTTTTCGAGGTCGGAACCTGATTCCAGGGCCTCGCGAAATTGCCTGATTGTCTGATGCAGATCCACGGCCTTAACTTTGGAAAAGCGAACGAGCTGCGTATCCGGTGTCGTCAGGATCAGGTGAAGCTCATCTTCGGTGATGAGTGTATGGACCAATACCCATCCCGGTCCCAGATCACGCACTAGCCCCATCAGAGATATCGCCTCGTCTTGTAGTTGAGAGAGCGAAAATTGGGGTGGTTTGGCTCTTAATTCCAGTAGCTCCATTTCGAGTGTTGAGAAGTAGTCGAGAAAACGCTCCTGTGCAGTCGCAAGGATTTGATCCAATTTCGCTATGTTATCCTCTTCCACCGGGGCCAACTCAAATGCTTGACCGAGCTCGGCCCGCTCACGTCCCCTGGTGACCAGGTCATCCCTGAACCTGTAATAGGTGCTGAACATAGCCACCTCTTCCAGATCGATGGCAATATCTTCCAAGGGTTCGTCCGCCGAGCGGCGTACGAAATCGAAATATTCCGCCTGCTTGAGCATGCCAAGTACTTGCTGCGCCTCGGGGATATATCCTTGTGAAATCAGCAGATCCGCCAAGTGCCGATAGACCTCATATCTCGCCTGCAAAAAGGATTGTTGAAGTTCCCTGTCCAGAGAGCTTACGGCCTTGCGTAGCCCCCGCAGCGTCGTAACCGCTTCGTATCCATAAAAGATCGCTGCGTTCAGATTATTTTGGGCGGTTAGTAGCTGGCTCAGATTATGTTGAATTCGCCAGAGTATTTCTGGCTGGCCCCCGCTGGTGGCGATCGTGAGTGCTCGGTAATGGAGTTGCTTTGCCAACGCATATTCATGGTCTGTTTTTGCCACGTCAGTAAGGCTCTCCCCGCGTGCCTTGTGTATCTTCGCCAGATTGTTCTGGCTGAATGCAACCCTCGGATGGTTCTCGCCAAGCGCCTGTCGCTGGCTGGCGAGTGCGCGTTCGAGGAGCTGTTGAGCGGTATCGTATGCACCCTTCTCCAGTAGGATTCTAGCCAGTGCAACCTGGTTGACTGCGATATCAGGGTGATCCGGGGTGAAACTTCTTTCCTGAATGGCGAGGGCGCGACGGACGAGCGGTTCGGCGCGCGCGTAATCCTTTTGATAGTAGAACAGCAGCGCCATATTATTGAGGGTCAAAGCGACATGGGAGTGGTTCGGGCCCAGTTCCATCTCAAACCTGTCCAGTGCTTGATTATAGAGCCTTTCGGCACGGGCGTAATCGCCAAGGGTGCGGTACAACAATGCAAGGTTGTTGAGAATGATCGCAACATCGGGGTGGTGTGCACCCAACACCTCTTCGGTGAGGCGTCGCGCCTGTTGGTAGAGCGGTTCAGCACGTCCGAACTCGCCGGTGATCAAGTGGAGATCGCCCTGGCTGAGAAGGCTACGGGCAACCTTGATATGGCGGGGACCGAACGCCTGCTGCCGAATATCCAGCGCCTGCTGATAGAGCGCTTCCGCTTCGGTGTAATGGCCCCGCATCTGATAGACCCAGGCCAGATTGCCCAGCGTCTCGGCGATATCGGGGTGCTGCGCTGACAGATGGTCCCTCTGAATGGCGAGAACGCGCTGAAATTGTTCCTCGGCTTGGGTGTAATCCCCGAGGCTTGCATGCAGAGATCCTAGATTGCTCAGCAATCCGCTTGCTTCGAGACCATCTCGTGTGGGTCCGTCCTTGTCATGAAGCGAGAGTGCCCGCCGATACAGCATCCTAGCCTCGTCGTATTCGCCGAGTTCATGGTAAAGCGAGGCCAGATTATTGAGGGGAGTTGCAAGGCCGGGGTGAGCGAGGCCAAAGTTTTTTTCCTGCAGATCGAGGGCCCGCTGAAAAAGCGAATTTGCCTGGGAGTAGTGGCCAAGGTCGAGGTGCAGTGCACCCAGATTACCCAGCGTTACAGCCAATGCGCGGTTGCTTTGCGGTGTTATACCCTCCTGCAAGTCAAGCGCCTGCGTATAAAACGCCAGCGCGTCCGAATACCTCCCCAGGGTCTTGTAAAGCAGAGCGAGATTATTCATGCTCAAGGCGACACTCGCACGATCCGGTTCAAGTGAATCGCGCCGCAGGGTGAGAGCCCGTGAGATCAACGCTTCGGCACGAGTGTATGCGCCGGTGTCCAAATAGAGCAGGCCAAGGTTGTTCAGGACTGTTGCGAGGTGCTGAGGCTCCTTGGGCGGGCTTCTATCGAGGATGTCGAGGGCGCGCTGATAAAGCGCTGCGGCGTCTGGGTATTGTCCATTAGCCCGGTATACCTCTGCCAGGTCGTCTGCCGCGAGTGCCACCGTCAGATGCCTCGGACCCAGGCTCTCTTCGACAATCTCGAGCACGGACTGGTAGAGAAATGCCGCACGCTCATAGTCATGTGCCTGGTAGCGCAACAATGCCTTGTCTCGAAGCTGCGAGGCCTGGGCGAGCCTCTGCCCCAGATCCTGCTCAGGTTTGTATCCCCCAGGGGGCTGTATGGCGCAGGAGGTGAGACAAACGAACCCCATCAGGAGCGCTATCTTGCACACTCCCTGCAACGAGGGCCAACAATTGAGAACGTTAAGCATGTGCCAATAGTGGCCCTTTAAAAGGCAGCCGTTCACGCTGGTAGCTAACGAACCGAAGCTGCTCCAACATGGAGCTTCATATTAATTCTCGTTAACCGTATTCAGCCGCAGCGAGACTTGAGATGATCTTGTCTCAATAGACAATGAAATCATCGTTGAGAATCGTGCCTGTCCCGGTATCGATGAAATTGCCCACGGAGCCAGAGATCACCTCGGAGATCCGTAGCGTGAAGGTCTCGTCGCTCTCTTCCGCAAAATCCTCGATCGAGTCCACTCGCACCAGGACCGATGTACTGCCGGCGGGCATGCTGACCTGAGTTCCCGCTGCAGTCAACCAGATGGCGCCACCATCCCTGCTATACTCGAACCCTGTGGTCTCATAGTCGCCAGACGTCGCCGTACCGTCTTCTGTAACCAGTTCCAAGAGGATATCACTGCTACTAGCGAAATTAAGAGAGATCTCGAATTCTATAGGATCACCCTCGGAAGCACTCCCACTGGAAATTAGCACTCTTGGCCCCAGGTCGTTTACCGGCAGGATGGTATCGTCATTGATAGTGAACACGTGCCAATCCGTTGCTTTCGCCGCATCCGGATCGCTCAAAGGCAAGTCAAAGGTGAATATCAGATTATTCCCGCGATAGACACGTGCCTGTGCTTTGGATCCATATAACATGGTGTCATCAAAGTCTCTGACAAAATATTCATACCGTTTGGCCGGATCAACTAGCTTGAGTAGCGTCGTTGATGGGCCTAACCCATCAGTATCGTAATACAGGGGAGACACTAGGCTAAGTGTTGGTTCAATCTCGAAAAGTCCTCCGCCCATAAACGTACTCGTACCCCAGGTCAACACGATCGTAATTTGCTCGGACCCGTCTGACAGCAGTGGCATCAGTGTGACATTCTGATTTACCAGGTCAGAGGCCACTGTGAAGTCGATGAAGCCGGGGTTGAATGTTCCCTCGAGGTCGCCCTCCAATGTGTACTGTCCCGTAAATATATTGCTGAAACTGTAGAGTCCAGTGGTGTCTGTAAATCTATCAGCTATGACAGTCCCCACTGTTGTATTAATACCTTCCCGCAGGTGGACAGACGCTGCCCCAAGTGGGGAAGGACCTGTATCGCTGTCTATGTCATAGGCAGCGTATACAGTTCCCGAGATGGAAAAGATTGAGCTGGCGAGGGAATCAGGAACCAGTGCGACACTGCCGACGACAGTTTCATCGTTGAGCGGATCACCGTCCACATCCAGCACCAACGCATCAAAATACACTGTCTGATAGCCTGTGAAACTCGCCTCCAGGGTGTAGCTTCCTGCCGTGAGCACCCCTATTGTGTAATTCCCATCGGTGTCTGTTGTGTTCTGCAGCAGTACTGTTCCCGCACGGTTATTGATGCCATCTCGCACCCGCACCACAACACCATCCAAGGGAGCATCAGTTTCAGCATCCACCACACTTCCAGATATCATACCGGTGATGGTTTCGTACTGGGTTTCAACTAAGGGGACTGGCTCCAATATATTTAGCGTATCCTGCTCGACCCTGACCTCGAAGTAGGCCTCATCAAGGAATCCCTCTTTGGTGTAGGTAAGGAAGTAGGTCTCGTTGGCGGGAATGTCTGGGAATTGATAGTGGCCACTTGAATCTGTTGTCGTGGAGGCTACGAATTCACCGCTGGGTAAGGGCGCTTGCTGGGTCGAGAGCAGGGTTATTTCCTTGTCTGCCGTCAACGGCCGATAAACCGACACAAGCGCATCATCTTCGCCACCGCCGTCTAGTTTGTTTTTACAATGGCCTTCAAGGTAACTGGTTATGGCTTCCTCTGGTTCATCGCCTCCACCGCCGCTGGCGATGATGCCCGCCAGCCCCACACTACCCACCAATGCAATTGCGAGGTACCGAAGCAGGTTGGCAGTCGCATTTTTTATCATTGTTACCTCCCTTTAACCGGCGTGTGCACGCATGATGGCCCATTGGCCCGGTCTGCTGGTCCTATGTTTTTCTATACTGCTTTCGAATAGAACCTGCTTCCTAATTATAAGCTAATATTGCAATTCTTACGAGTGTTCGAGCTCCCGAACGAATGCTGTGGCGAGGAAGATACCCTTCTCATACCGCACTCCTCAGCCAGCGTTATGGGATTAGGCTGGCTCATTGCGCATGTCGAAGCTTGAACTTGACGATCGCTTTGGTTGCATCATCTCCCGGTGCGGCAGAAAAGTAGAGCCGCGGGTCGGCATCATCGGTCCCGGGATCAAAGAAAACCCCACGGGTTGTATCACCAGTGAAAGGGTCGCCGCGGACCACAATAATATTGCCTGTTGTTTCCTCCCTGGGGCTAGCGCCGCTCTCCACCTTGTCCGGCACCTCGGAAGGTATAGTCTCCTCTATTACACTAAGGTCTGGTGCCATCTGTTGCGATCTGATGGCAATGATAAACTCTTCTTGACCGACCTCTTCATCAAAGATGAACTTGGCCGGGCTTGGCGGTACCAGGTAACGCTTGCCGACCTGAATCTCCTGGTGTGGTATCAAGCCTGCCTGGGAGCCTTGTTGCGGCCATAGCTGCTGCGCCTTCCCGGTCGCAGAGCGATGAAGTATATACAGCCATCCAGGTTGATTGGAGCTCACGGCAAAGCGGAACCTATCCCCGGAGCGGAATGGGTGATCGACGCGGACCTCCCTGGTCCCAGTGGACTCGATAAGCATGATGGATAGACTCCCAATCATGCGAGAAGCATCATCTCCACCTTCGCGGTAAAAATCATCCCGCAGGCTAGACGATTCATCACTCTTTTCTCCCCATTGCCGCTGCAGAGGCCTGGTGCGGTATCCTATGATCACCGGTCCTCCAGCCTTGATGACTGTGTGTTCCCTGTCTTCACTTGTGATGTCAACCGAGGCAGCTGGGGCTTGTTTCTCCGGGCTCGCGGTCTCCAGCATTTGATTAAGAGCACCTGTTGTCTCTCTCGTTGCCTCGGCCCGCGCCTCGGCTGAGCTGTTCGCTCTCCAATCAATTTCGAAAACCAGCTCTTCCGCTAGGATGGCGTCGTGGATGACCGCGAACCACTCGGGTTTGTCTCCGGCCTCTATTTGCCGATCGTAAGCCTGCACACATTTCTCTGAAAAACGGCCTGAGAGATCTCCCTTAGCGAGAGTGTGCACCCGTGGATTTTCGATCCGAAGCGTATAGTCGACAATTGCATTGCTATCAATCTGCAGCGAGGGCACAAGCTTGGTTAACATATCGGCACCGATGGTCAGTGATGCCTTAGATGTCCCGCGGCTCTGCGGCAATACAAAGGGGGCAACTCGGGGGTTTATGCCAGGGAAGCAGTCAGAGCTCCAGAGAAAGACTATGGGCGTTTTAAGGGAGCGTTCTCCTCCGTTCGAATCTGGTTCTTTGATTTGAACCAGGTTCCCAGGGCTGAATGCACCGGAAAAGCCTACGTTAGGTGAATATCCTTGCTCCTTGAGGATGTTGAATAGGGGGTTGGTTGTCTGCGGCAAAAAGATGCGGGTGTAAATCAAAAACCCGACAACCATTATCAGCAGACCGAGCCCAATCCAGGTGGATTTATTGAGGAGTTTACGTGCAGCTCCTTGCCGTGCTTTGTTTCTCATGTGAGCTAAGTTCTTATTCCATATCCATAGTAGTAGGGTGAAGACTGGTTGTCGCAAGAATACTGTTTATTCATTGGGGGAGTAAGGGCAACCGTTGGGTATAAAGTAAGAGTTTAACCGCCAATTTACGTAGAAATTAGCTAACGGGCGGTGCATTTGAACTGTTATCTACAGGATCACCTTCTGTCCAATGCTGGGTTGAATGACCTGGGTGCCGACGGCGCTTTCCAGGCCCAGTGCCAGCGCATCTAATGCCTTCTCCTCACCATGCACCAGACAGAAACGGGGCCTGCCGCCGATCGCCTTTGCCCAGGCCAGCAGCTGGCTGCGCCCGGCGTGCGCGGAGTAGCCCCCCAGGGTGTGGATACCGGCCTTGACCGCGATCTCGTTCCCCATGATCGTGACCCGTTCAGCACCATCGATGAGTCGGCGGCCCAGGGTTTCACGCGCCTGAAAGCCGACGATAACCACCTCTGTTTCGCGCCGCCAGAGATTGTGCTTGAAATGATGACGAATCCGCCCGCCCTCACACATGCCGCTGCCGGCAATGATCACAGCTCCACCCTGGATGCGGTTGAGATTCATGGACTCTTCCGTGGTCCGGGTAGGGTGCAGGAAATCCAGTGCCTCGCCTATCGAGTGCACTCCACGGTTGGTCAATTGCTCGATATCCGCCCGATCCAGCACAGACAGGTTGGCCAGGTAGAGGGCGGTCACCTCGATGGCCATGGGGCTGTCAAGGAATACCTGCTGTTGGGGCAGGCGTCCCTCATGCCGCAGCAGGGCGAGGTGATAGAGCACCTCCTGGGTGCGGCCCACCGCGAAGGCGGGGATCAGTACATTGCCGCCGGCCGCATAGGCCCGGGCGAGGATTTTCGCCAGCTCCTCCTTGGTGTTTTCCAGATCCTGATGATCACGATCGCCATAGGTGCTCTCCATGATCACCCAGTCCGCTTGCGCCGGGATTTCGGGAGCATGCATGAGCCTGGTATCCGGGTTTCCCAGGTCGCCGGAAAAGACGATGCGGCGATGCTCGCCCCGGCCATGCAGTTCGAGTTCGACTATGCCTGAACCGAGGATGTGGCCCGCATCGAAATAACGCAAGCGGAGATCGCCGCTGATCTCGTGCCTGCTGCGATAGGTCAAAGGTACGCACAGCTCCAGGGTACGGTTCACATCCTCCATGGTGTAGAGCGGCTCGGCGGGTTCACGTCCCGCCCGCTGGCGTCGTTTGTTCTCCCACTGCACATCACGTTCCTGCAGAAAGGCGGCATCCTTCAGCATGATGCGCAGCAGATCCTGGGTCTGCCGGGTGCAATAGATCGGTCCCTTGAAGCCGCCGGATACCAGCCTTGGCAGCAGGCCGGAGTGATCCAGGTGTGCGTGAGAGAGTATGACCGCATCGAGGACGGCGGGCTTGAAGGGAAAGGCAGCGGCATTACGCTGCTCCGCGTCCCTGCCGCCCTGAAACAGGCCACAGTCCAACAGCACCCGAGTCTGGCCGGTTTCCAATAGATGCCGGGAACCGGTGACTTCACCAGCGGCGCCGTAAAAGGTGATTTGTGGCTTCATTGTCTTCTATCGATTCAGGCGGTGCTGCCAAACCAGAATGCG